>NZ_JAPCIV010000019.1:0-104954 GCF_027707585.1 Aeromonas sp. QDB39
GCAAGAATGGAAGCGGAAGAGCAGAAGCGCCTTGCTGCAGAAGCTGCCCGCCTGGCCGAAGAGCAGAGCATGGTGGTGGGTGAGCGCGATTTTGCCAAGATGACCTCTGCCCAACTGGCCACCCTGGTGGAGGGGGAAGAACTGAATATCGAGCCGCAGGGCCCGCAAGAGAAGGTGCCAGAATACCGGTTGCGCGTGCGTGATGCTCTGAAGGCCAAGCTGGCAGAGCAGGGGGAATAGCATGCAGATGGTGCCCCGCGAGCAGTTCCTGCCCACCGTCAGGATGCACATCACCGGCCCGCTCGAGATGCTGCTGGAGGAGGCCGTTACCGAGGCGGCTGTCACCTTCTGCCGTGAGTCTGAGCTGATCACCCTCGATCGCCTGCTGCCCAGCGCGTCAGCCGGCAGCCTGGAGGTGGTGTGCAATGTGGACGGGGTTACCTCCAGCAATGTGCTGCACCTCACTGATGCGGGGGGCGTACCCCTGGATTCTGGGCGTGACTACTTCGCCATCTCTGCCAATGAGCTGAGCATCCTGACAGATCTCAGTAACGTGCGGATCTGGTATGTCGCCACCCCGGTAAAAGGCGCCAAGGAGCTCCCCGCGCAGCTTTACCACGAGCACGCCGAGGCCATCGCTCATGGTGTTGCCGCGTTGCTCTATGCCCAGCCTGATCGCCCTTGGTCTGACCCCAAGCGCGCCAGCTACCACCGTTCCGAGTTTGTCGAGGGATGGCGTCGTGCCGGGCGGTTCCGCAAGCAGCATAGCGCCCCGACCCAAGTCGAGTTCTACAACCCGCCCCGCAAGCACTGCTTTTTCTGATCCCAAGGACACATCATGGCTACCGTGACCGTTGCAACCATCCTCAAGCGGGTAAACACCTTGCTTGTCGATCCTACTTTTACCCGCTGGCCCAAGCAGGAGCTGCTGGACTACTACAACGACGCGACCAAGGCGATCGTGCTGGTGCGCCCTGACGCACACACCAAGAACACCGAGTTCACCTGTGCGGCCGGTACCAAGCAGACTTTGCCGGCCGACGCTCTTCGCCTCATCGAGGTGCTGCGAAATGCCAACGGCAAGGTGATCCGCTACGTGGTGCGCAAGGCGCTGGATGACAGCTACCCCGACTGGCACTCCAGCAACACCGCTACCACGGTGGACAACTACACCTACGAGGAGCGGGATCCGAAGACCTTCTATCTGCATCCAGGCCCGGCCGCGGCGGTGAAAGTGGATGTGATCTATTCGGTTGCCCCCCAGTCCAAGGCGTTGGCCGAAGTGGAGAGTGCTCAGAGCCCGGCGCTGGCTGACCTGGATGACATTTACATCAACCCGATCATCGACTTTATGCTCTACCGCTGCTTCTCCAAGGATGCGGAGTATTCGGCCAACTCCAATCGGGCTGCTGGTCACTACAACGCCTTCTTGCAACAGCTCGGGGAGAAAACCCAAGCTGACGCGAGCATGGAGGCACGCCAGCAGGCCAGCTTTGGCCGAGTCACCGGACAGTAAGGAGGCGATAAATGGCGGGTATTTGGTACCGAGCCGGCACAGTTGCCGTCACATCAGGAAGCACCAAGGTGGTTGGTGCTGGTACCACCTGGAAAAGCGGTGTTTACAAGCCTGACAAGGGGCACATCTTCTGGGGGCCTGATGGTCGGGCGTATGAGGTGGACTACGTGGAGAGCGATACCGCTCTCTATCTGGTTACCGCCTATGCGGGTGGGTCTGCCACGGGGCAGGCGTACTCGATCGTTATCTCCATCACTGGGCAGGTTCCGGCATTTAGCCGCGAGCTGTCGGCCTTTGTGGCATACCACCAGGGGCAGATGGATGGCTGGCAGAAGCTGCTCACCGGCACCGGCGATATAACGCTAACCGCACCTGATGGCACCAAGCTCACTATCCCGAGCTGGGATAAGGTGATGAATGCCGGTTATGGCGTGGTGGAGCAAGCTACCGCTCAGGCAGACAGAGCAACCTCGGCTGCGGATAGCATAAATGCCGAGGCGCCAACAGGGGCGGGGAAGCTGATGCGCGTTGGCGGACCTGCGATCCTGGATTCCGAGCGTTACTCGCTGGAGCGAGCCACGGGTGGTCGGCAGACGATAATCAGAGACCGGCTTGGCAGACCATCAGTCATGTTCATCCTGCCACGATTCCGATATGAAGATGTCGGGATGTCTGATGTCATGGGGGCTGGTAATGTCACTGCGTTCGATCTGGGGGCGGGCGGCATTAAAAGCGAGATCTTCATAGGCGCATATCTGGCATCAGATGGCGGCATTAGTGCCCCCAAGGCTGTTCCGCTGGCGGGCTTGAGCCACACAGCAGCTAAGGCCGTGTGTGCTGATATGGGAGCTGGCTGGCACATGATGACCGCTCATGAGTGGGCAGCGATATCTCTGTGGTGTGCGGCCAATGGTGGGGAGATTCTCGGTAATACATACTGGGGGCAAAGCCACACCCTGTCTCACATTTTTGGCTCTCGCGTCGATAAAGCCCCTCCCGCCGAAGTTTCTGGTAATGGCGCGACACTGACTGGATCGCTTGGCGTCCGGTCATCCCATGACAGATCTGATGCTGGTGTTTTTGATCTGGTCGGTAATCTGACTGAGTGGCAACACGGGATATTGATCGATGACGGCAGGGTTAAAGTCTCTCCAGCCAACACGTTTTCAGAAGATGACATGGTGTGGACAGATGCATATATGGCTTTTAAGGGCGGGAGCCTAGTTCTTTCTGCATCTGCTGGAGAGGTGTCTGGTAGTTCGCGAAGAGCAGTTTGGGCGCAGATGGGGCAGGATAGCTCATATGCCAGTAGGAACGATCTGAAACGCCTCCTTATCGAGCCAACACAAAAGACCCAGCTACCAGGAAATGTTGACGTTGTATTGTCTGGTCAGCGCGTCCTTCAGCGTGGTGGGATGTGGCAGCAGATGGCGGGAGCCGGGCTGGCGTCCATCAATCTCAATGACCCGCGGGATGCCGGGTGGGTTGGTGTTGGGTTCAGGCCATGTTTTGCGTGAGGTCAGTATGAGTTACCTATTTAATGGCGTACTGCATGACAACTACAGCCACAGTTTCATGTCAGCCATGGGGATGAGCGAAGAAGCCATAGCATCAGTTATCGCCCAGCGCGATTACGAACTGGGTGCCGGGCAGTTAGCGGCGCGACAAAGAGCCTATGAGTCCGAGTCTGACCCGCTTTTCCTTGAGTGGCAGTATGACAAAACACCAGAGGCCGAGGCGCGCTGGCGCGACAAGGTGGCTGAAATCAAGGCGCGTTATCCAGTTAGCCAGGAGGGTGAGTCATGATTGCTCGCCGAGAACCCATTACGGCGATTGTGGTCGCCGTGCTGCTCGGCTGGGCGCGTACTACCGCCACGGCCCCCGGGCCGGTTTGTCAGGTGTAGGAGGTTCACGAGGGAAAAATTATCCTGGTGCCGCGCCCCAGCGCCGAGGTGCTGCCGCCAGCCAAGTGAGCCTTGCCTCCTGGCGCTGTCAGCGTTAGGATTTATCCATCATGGCCCGCTCTGTTCTGAGTGGGCCTTTTTGTTTTCTGCCTGCCGAGATCTACCATGTCAGTCATCGATATCGTCACCATGCGAGGTGTTACGCCGCGCGTGGAACCTCACCTTTTGCCTGATGAGGTGGCCGTGGTGGCCAGAGATTGCCACTTTGACCACGGCGTTATCTCACCACTCGAGGAAGATGTCAGCGCTGGAGTGATCCTGCCAATCACCCCGCAAACCCTGTTCAAGTACGGCCAGAACTGGTTTGCATGGAACAAGATTGTCGAGGCAATCAACTCACCGATTGCGCAGGATGCCTATGGCCGCGTCTATTACACAGATGGTGAGTATCCGAAAGTCACCAACTTCCAGATCGCAACTGGTGGCGCCAACAAGCCTACGGCGTGGTACCGCCTTGGCGTGCCAGCTCCAGGCGTTCCGGTTGGCATTGGGGCAATTACACCGCCCGAAGGTGGCAAGGATGACGATATTACCGATGACGAGACTCGCTACTACGTTGACACCTATGTCACCGCTATGGGTGAAGAGGGGCCGCCCGGGCCAGCTAGCGGCAAGGTGGCGATCCCCATTCCTGAATCAACGGTGACGCTTGCGCTATCACCACCGCAGTCGCAGGACAACAATATCACCAAGCGCCGGGTCTACCGATCTGTCTCTGGTGGCGGCCTGGCTGATTACCTGCTGGTCGCAGAGCTGCCCATTGCTCAAGCCTCGTTTGTGGACAATCGCGCAGATGGTGAGCTCGGCCCTGTGCTGGAGACCTACGATTATGCGCCACCTCCTGCCTCCCTGCGCGGCCTGTGCCAAATGGCCAACGGCATGTGTGCAGGCTTTGCTGGCAACTCTCTCTACCTGTGCGAGCCATATCTGCCCTATGCCTGGCCGGAGAAATACCGGCTCACCACTGAGCACGACATCGTGGCGATCGCCGCTATCGATACCACGCTGGTGATTGGCACTAAGGGCCACCCCTATCTGGCGCAAGGTGTCAGCCCGGCTTCTGTGACCAACCAGAAGCTGAGCCAGCTGCCGCAAGCGTGCATCAGCGCCAGCTCCATGGTGGCCATGGATGGCGTGGTGCTTTACGCCTCTCCTGATGGTCTGGTGGGGGTTGGCGCAGGCGGTGGGCAGGTGGTGACCGAGCAGATCATCACTCGCAAACAGTGGCAAGCCATGAAGCCTGAGACCCTGCGCGCCTGGCACCACGAGGGAAAGTATGTGGCAATGACCGATACCCACGCTTTCATCTTTGACCCCAAGAGCGGTGACCTGCGCGAGCTGACCAATCGCTGGGATGCAGCTGTTTCAGATATGGAGAGCGACCGCTTATTTGTGGCCAAGGGTGCAGATCTACAGGTATGGCGCGGCGGCCCTGTCGGTAATGGCCGGTTTGTATGGCGCTCCAAGCTGTTCATGATGCCTGACGGTACACCGCTAGGTTGTTGCAGGCTGCTGGCTGACGATATCACTAAGGTTGGCATCAAGCTGACCGTGGATGGTGAGCAGGTGATGGATCTGCCGCCTGGCAACTTGGTATCTGGCACGTTCAGGCTGCCACCTGTGCGTGGTCGGTGGTGGCAGGTTGAGGTATATGGCACCTCTG
The DNA here is from genome assembly GCF_027707585.1 of Aeromonas sp. QDB39. Lineage (NCBI taxonomy): Bacteria > Pseudomonadati > Pseudomonadota > Gammaproteobacteria > Aeromonadales > Aeromonadaceae > Aeromonas > Aeromonas sp. QDB39. Next base: position 5,144 of record NZ_JAPCIV010000019.1, read on the forward strand.
CCGTGAAGCGCATCACCCTGGCTGGCTCAATGGCGGAGTTGATGTAATGGCAAAACCGGCATATCGAGCAGGGCGGGATCAGGCCGCCACCTCTGAAAACGTCGAGCTGCTTACCGGTCAGCGCGGCAACAAGCTGGATAAGGCGGTCACCTTTCGGGAGCTGAATGCACTGGGGCTGGCAACGCTGCGCCCTGGTGCTGGCGGCATTTATGTGCCGGGCAAGAACCCGGATCTCTTCCCGGTCGGCGTATACGACAAGCCGCACGCACCGGTTAACGTGCAGGCCGGCGGGGCATTTCATACCGTGCTGGTTGATTGGGATGGGCCTACGTACCGCGGGCATTCCCATGCAGAGGTGTGGCGCGCAGAGAGTGATAGCCTGCCTGCGGCGACGCTGGTTGGTACCACTATCGCCAATATGTTCTCTGACGCCATCGGCAAGGGGGCCAAGTTTTATTACTGGGTCAGGTTCGTCAATGGCAAGGATGACCGTGGCCCGTTCCAGGGTGTGAATGGTGTTGTAGCCGAAACCAGTCGGGATGTGCAGGAGATTCTGGATGAGTTGCAGGGGAAGATTGAGGGTAGCCATCTTGCCCAAGAGCTCCTGAAACCGATTCAGGATGTTCCCCAGCTCACAGCGATTATCAACGAGACCAAGGCCAACTTGGCTCAGCTGGACGCCAGAGAAAAGCAGGTGAATGACCTGCTCAATTCCGCACAAGCACAGCTCGGTGACAACTACATCAATGTCACGCTCATTCAAGAGCAACTTCGCAAGAAAATTGAGAAGTACAATCTCGATTTTGAGAGCTTCCGTGACGCCGTGTTCAGCGTTGACCCCGGCACCGGGGAGATCACGATGGAGGCCATCAATGCGGTTCGCTCCGAGTTGGGCGCTCAGATTTCGACAGTGAGCCAGCACCTCGATGCTGTGGAGGCCATTGTTGAAACATGCGTAACCAGAGCGGAGATTGGCGCTGAGTTCGAGCGAATCACCTCCGTTGAGCAGCAGATCGACGGCATCAATGGCGCACTCTCTCAGACGGCTACCAAGTCGGAAGTTACTGCGGTGGGGACGCAAGTCACCCAGGTGGGGCAAGAGCTGAATGCCGTCAAGGGCACGCTGAGCCAGAAGGCTGCCCAGAGCGCGGTGGATGCCCAGGGGCAGCGCCTGACGGCTGCTGAGCAGCAGCTCAGTGCCAACACCAACGCTACATCAGCCAACGCCCAGCGCATCGAGCAGGTAAAGGCGGAGCTGCAACAGGCCGACGCGACGATCAGCGCCTCTGTGACTGACCTAGCGCAAGCCGTTGCCAGAACGACTGGCGCGCAGGCCCAGCGCCTGCAAGCGCTGGAGGTGCTGACCGTCGGACACTCTGCGGCCATCACTGAGTTGCAGCAGGTGGTGACAAGTGACGGGCAATCACTGGCGAGCAAATTCGAGAACCTGAGTGCCAGCGTTGATCTTGCTGCTGAAGCCGAAATTGTGGGGACACTGGGGGCTGCCACCGAAGCGAACCGACAGCGCCAAGCAACCGGTGAAATCCGGCGAGAGCAGAAAGTGCTGAGCGGTCAGCAGGAGGCCATGGCCACCACGATCGAGCAGTTGGGAGCGACCTTCCAGGCGGAGTCCGCTGACCTTCGTGGGCAAATCCTCAGCGAGCAGACGGTGCGGGCCTCGGAAACGGAGGCGTTATCTCAGCGCATTACGGTAAACGAGACCAGCTTCAAAGCTGCGGACCGCGCTCTCGAGGCGAGCATTGCAGAGGTTGCCAGGACTACAGCGAACGCGACCGAATCAACCGCAAACCAGATCCAGCAAATCACCACTGAATTTCAGGCAGCAGACCAACAACTCTCCAGCCAAATCACTGCAGAGTCAGAGGCCAGGGCGAATGCAATCAGTGCGATGAGCAGTCAGATCGACACCGTGTCCGCGGTGGCAGGCAGCAAGAACAAAACCCACTTTCAAGCCACGGCACCCAGCTCCGGCATGGGTACCGGCGACTTGTGGTTCGACACCGCCAACAACAACCGACCATACCGTTACAGTGGTACGGCCTGGGTCGCCACTGACGACCCACGGATCGCCGCCAACGCCGCAGCCGTCCAGCTACAGAGCCAGGCGATTGCCAACTTGCAAAATGGGGCCCAGGCCATGTGGACGGCGAAAGCCAGCGCGGGCCAGATCACTGCCGGGATAGGGTTGATTGCAAACTCTGACGGCACGAGTCAGGTGGCTATCTCTGCCTCTCAGGTGTTCGTATTCAACCCGAATAGCTCAACGCCCATGGCGCCGCTGTTTGCCATCGACAACGGGCAGGCCGTGATTGCCGAGGCCATCATCCGAAAGGCCACCATCCAGATCATCCAGTCAGAGAAGATCACCGCCGATTATGTGAAGGCTGGTGTCAGCATCAGCACCCCCTTGATCAACGGGGGGCAAATTGACATGGGGAATGCTTTCCTGTCTGGAGGCGCCGCTGGCTTCGGGAAGGGTGGCCCCTATTCTGGATGGGGGTGGGGCTGGTACACGATGATCTATGCGGACGGTAGTATCTATACCAACCGACTCCGTGCCGAGGGTGGTTATGTGAAAAACATGACCATGAACAACTGCACGATTGAGCAGGATTGCGTTGTGAAGGGAACTGTCTACGCAGAGCGGATAGTCGGTGATGTTTACGTGGCTAGAGATTACGTCTGCTCTACGAATGGTCGCCAAGTTGGGCCTATCAACGTTTGCACTATCAAGGTTAATCAACCAGTTGGCTTTGCCAGAACACTTACAATTCCTGGGCTGGCGGGCTTGGTCGGGTGCTCTGTTACGGCTGAGGGGCCTGGATCTGGGACTTTGACAAGAGAGAACTGGACAGAGATGTTGGTTGAGGTGTTGATGGATGGTGCCGTTGTAAAATCATTCACCGTCCGCGTTTCAGTGTCAGCTACATCTAACCCGTCATCTGGGCCTGTAACAAGAGAAAATGAAATCGGTCCATTTGTCGGAGACATTACAATCCCAGCCAACAGGGAGCCAACAGTCGTGGTCCGAATCAGACGATCTGCCGGTGATGGGTGGGTTAGGAGCGATTCGACCCAAGGAGGGCGCGTGGTAATGTTCAAACAGGGAGGTTCTCTGTCATGAGCAAGGCAATCAACCGTATCGCCAGCGATACCGGCAACCCAAGGCTATCCGCCGAACTGCAAGACGCCATCCGTAACCGGGTGGCGTTTTTGTTTGTGCGTGGTGATGACGGTTTCGTGTTGAAGCCGGTCTGCGAGTGGGGTGCTACTGGTGTCATGGTATGGGTTGGCTGGGGTGATGGCGGGGCGCCAGAGCGCCACCTGCCGGAAGTGAAGCGGCTGGCCCGCATGATAGGAGCGCGCTGGTTGCGTTTTCACTCTGCGCGCAGGGGGTGGCTCAGGGTGGCACCAAAGATGGGGTGGGTACGTCAGCCTGATGATGCTGACGGGCTCTATGTGTTTCAAATCAACCTGTGATGGGGTGAGGTATGGGTAAGGGTGGCTCTAATGAAATCCAGGAGACGGAGGCCCAGAGGGCAGCTGCTGATGTGGCAATGGAGCAGTGGAACCTCTACAACTCCGACCTGAAGCAGTATGAGGACATCTTCATGGACAAGGTGGATGATCTCAACAACGAGAGCGAGTACGGAAAGCTGGCGGGCACGGCCGCGCTGGGTACCGCTCAATCATTTGGCGAGGCGCGCGCTGGGCTGGCCGACTCCATGGCGGCAGGTGGAGTAGACCCAACCAGTGGCAAGTACCAAACCGCCATGTCTGACTTGGAGACTGATCAAGCGCTGAGCCAGACAGATACAACCAACAGAGCTCAGTCCAGTCAGCAGGATAAGTACGTTGCAGGTCTCAAGGATGTTGTGAGTATCGGGGCGGGTCAAAAGGCCGAAGCGCTGGCTGGCATGGGGGATGTGGCTAATACCAGCTTGCGCAAAGCAGCCTTTGACGCGCAGAACTCATTTGCCGACAAGCAGGCCACAGCTGGGTTGGTTGGTGCTGTAGCTGGTGCTGGCACTGCGTACGGCCTCAATGAGTTCAAATCTCAGGCGCCAGCAGCAACCAAGAAGATCAGCCCAACAGCTTCAGTGCTGCAGGGGAAAGGGTACTAAGGGGGAGTCATGGGATACGCTGCTGACACTTACGCCAAAATCACCCGCGAGCAATACCAGGACTGGAAGACTCGCTTCTATCCCAAGCAGCAGGAGCTGATGGATCTGGCCACCAACGGCGAGCTGCTCAGGGAACAACTGGGCCGGGTGGGCGAGAACAACACCAACGCCTTGCGCTCTGCTCAGCAGGCCACGGCCAATCGCAATGCACGCATGGGGGTCAACACTGACAGCAACGCCGGCGACAACAGCCAGGGTCTGCGCATGGCCCTGATGACGGCGGGGACCGAGAACGGGCTGCGTGAGCAGGAGCAAGCTCGTCAGATGGGGATCCTGACGGGGGCTGATGCTGGACTGCGTGAAGCAATCAAGACAGGGGGTAAGGTCTGATGGGGTACGGGATTCTGGATATTGGCGCCCAGACGCGCCAGCAGGGTATGGCCGGGTTGCGCGATGCGGCCAATCGAGAGCAAGAGCTCGAGCTTGGCAATAAGCAACTCAAGACCCAGGAGAAGCAGGCGAAGATGTCTGCAGCTGGCGCAGGGGCAGCCACTGGCGCCATGATTGGCGCATCTTATGGTTCGGTTGGCGGTCCTGTCGGCGCTCTTATCGGTGCCGGCGTTGGCTTTCTGGCAAGCAGCTTGTTTTAAGGTGAGGTGAGTATGGGCGTATCAGGATTGGCGGAAGGCTTTCTGGCCGGCTTCAACACCATGGATCGCTATCAGCGGGGCCAGAAAGAAGATGAGCGGATGGAAAAATCCATGGGCCTGCGAGATGCCATGTGGCAGAACGCTCAGGAACAGCAGAAAAAGGCCGATGCTCGTTATGATGATGAGACCAAATATAACCGAGGTCGCCATAAGGTTGATGACGACAGATGGAACTTAGAATACGCAGGACGGCAAAAACAACTGGAGTTGGATAATAAGCGCGCCAACGCGATGCTGAGCCTAAACGTGGAGCAAAATAAAAGGGCCCAAGAGTCTCACGCACTGGCCGTGGAAAAGAACAAACGGGACCAGTGGTGGCTTGACAATGAGGTGCCGTTCAATATGGCGACAGCAGCGCTGGGGCGAGGAGAGCAAATTACACCAGAGCAAGATGCTTTGTTGAACCATGAATATGCCGCCGGGCGAAATCCATACCGCGTGTTTGGTGACTCGCAATGGCACCGGAGTTCTGACACTGTTTATCAAAGGATGAAAGCAATCGTTAACAACCCGGACGCCAAGGCCTGGGATATGGGGAAATTGCATAAGGCAATTAATACTTCCGAGGTGACGCAAGCTCTGACCTATATGGTCAAGGGCGATCTCGAAAAAGGTATTGGGACCGTCACCCCCACAGGAGTGGTTAAGTCATATGGAGAGGTGGAGGTTGTTCCAACAGACCGCGGGACATTCTTCCTTCAGGCCCCTGTGACCTACATCAACCCAAAGACTGGTGAAGAAACTGTAAAAGATGCCCCTATAACCGAGGGCCGAACTGGTGACCCGAGCGACCCCGTCAAGGAGTTCACCCCCCAGAGGTTGATTCAATACTTCGGCAAGGCGCGCCAGGTCAGCCAGCAGATCCAGCAAAACCCAGAACAATGGGAGAACTTTCTTATACAGACCGGTGTTAATCCACCGGCTGACTATAAAGGGCTGAAGGCTGCCCTGGCTGATCTCCACAAGCAAGAAGCCAAGGCGCTGGCCGATGGCGGGGATCCGGCCACGGTCAAAGCGGCATTTGATGAGGCCAGAGAAAGCTTGCCGTCTGTCTACGGGGTGAATACTGGCGGGACACCTGGTGCGGCACCCTCTGGTGTCAATCCTGAGCAGTGGAGCCAGAGCAACCCTGAACGTCAGCAGTTTATGAGGGAGGCTGAGCAGGGGGGGTGGCTTGGCAGCTATCTTGAAAGCCCGGAAAAAATGGACGGAGCCTTTGCGTTATGGCGCCAAGCTGTTGCGAAAGAGGAGGCAGCCAAGCAAGCGGCGGTGTCTGCTGAGAAGGTGCGCAATATGGAAGGGGGTAAAAATAAACCGCACAACTACCGCGCAGCAGAAGAGGCGGCCGTTAATGCGGTTATTGCACCATTTACTAATGGACAGCCGACGCTCAACAAGGCACCAGATGGGGCGGCGGCCTATCAGGCGATGAGCCTGGCCCAGGCACGCCGCTAGTTGCCTTTCACCCACCCCAGCGTTAGCATCTCTCCATCGTCGATCAGTCTGCATGCTGATCGCCCCATCTCAAAAGCCCCGAACGGTTCGCCGCTCGGGGCTTTTCTTTTGCATAAAGCCGAGGCCACTCGAATGGACAAGCACAGTCTCCGTGACGCATCCCTGCCACAACCGCTGCAATCTGACTCTCGAGGAAAGCAGTTCTGGGATGGCATCAACAGTCAGCTTTCATCACCGCCCGCAACTGCGGCCCCAAAGCGAGACCTCGACACAGAATGGAGTGATTATCCCAAGGCGGTAGGCGCTGGCGCGTTGGAGCTGGTCGGTGGCATTGGTGAGCTCGCACGGCAGGCAAGCAACTTCGGCAAAGAGAATGCCGGGAAGCAGGGGGGCGACTACCTGGAACAGGCTCGTGCCAATATGGCCAATAAGCTGAGCCCGTTGCTGGATGTGGTTGCGGGCGCAGGTGACCTGGCCCAAGGGGGAGCCGAGTCGCTGACCGAGGGAATGAGCGCGGATGCCAAGGAGGCCATGGGGCGCCGGCTGGTAGATGAAACACCGGAAGGCCGTTTGACCCTGGGGGATGGTGCAGGGGATATCGATGTCTGGGCGATGAAAATGGCGCAGGGCGTTGGCTCTTTGCTACCGACACTCGCCGCTGGCGGGGTGACTGGGGTGGCCGCCAAAGCCTCTATCGGCCGCGCTGTCACTGCATCCATGGTCAAGCGTGGCGCGACCCAGGAGGTAGCCGAAGCGGTCGCCGCCAAGGCAGTATCCAAAATTGCCACCGGCGCCGCTGTGACCACCGGGGCGACCGGATCGGTGGGCAGTGCCGGGGTGAACACCCGCGACACTGTGCTGGGAATGAGCTTTGACGAGCTGGCGGGCAGCGATACCTTCCGCCAGTCGTTTACTCGCATCGACCAGGATCAACAGACCGCCCATCTCTCTGATGAGGAAAAGCTGGGGCTGGCCCGTGAGGAAACGGCCAACTTGGCCAGCCGAGCCACTATGAGCGACGCCAAGGTGTGGGGAGCTGCCGCCATGGGCTCCATGATGGGCGACGCCATGCTGTTCAAGATGCTGGCTGGCAAGGCAGCCACCGGTGGAGTGCTGAAAGGTGCTGCCAAGGGGGCGGCAGGTGAGGGTATCAGCGAAACCCTGGAGGAGGGGGTGCAGCAATACGCCGTCAACGAATCCCTCAACGAGGTGGCCGCCGCTGATATCGACCCGATGAAGGGGGTCATGTCGAGCGCGATCGAGGGCGGCTTGATAGGGATGGGGACAGGTGGTGCGGTAGGTGCTGTCGGTGGGGCGCGAGGCGGTAAGCATGCCAGCCAGGAAGATGGCGTTGGGGCCGATCTGGTTGCAGAGCCTTCCGCGCCGGTGACGGAGGAAGCTGCTGGTCCGACAGTGGATCCGAACTTTGCATCTGTTCCACTGGAGGACGGCGAGCAGGCGCCCTCCGCCTCGCAGGCCGAGGGAGATCTGAACCCGCTCGGTCCCAGCGGCAGCCAGTTTGACGAGCTGCGTGATGTTCCCGCCTATCTGCGTCAAGACGATACCGCCGATCGCTTCAAGGGGATGGCGCAGGATAGCGACGTTCAGCGAGCCTTGGCCGGTGAGTACGGGCGGTCGGTGCAGGATCTGGTCACGGCCCAGATGCAGGCTGGCGACCAGGGCAAGAGCCTTTATGAACTCGCCCAGGCTGGGGATCTCGGGGTTGACCCGTTCGCAGGAAACAAGAGCGCCCAGCAGGTAGCCATGGAGAACCAGCGCCCAGCCCTGCCGCTCAAGGATGTGATCTTTGCCGGTGACGCCAATGCCAAGCACAAAGGGGAAGGGGTGGCCGCGCCAGGGGATCACGATGATCGCCAGTCCGGCCCAGGCCCGCAGTTTCGTGGCAGCGAGCGCACCCGTTGGCAGAACGGGCAGGAGGGGGATCTGCTCCCGCCTGAGGCTGCCACCGCCCACCCTGCCGGCGAGCTGCCGGGCGCGGTGATTGATGGGGAGGCTCGCGAGGTCGGTACCGAGTTGCCGCACCATGATGTGGTCTATGGAGCAGATCAGCGACAGCCTGACGCCAAACCGATGCGTGGCAGCGCCACAGAATCGGCAGTTGGCCCGCTCCAGACACTCCGAATCACCCGCAAAGGCAAGCCGTTCGCAACCGAGAAAGAGGCTGCCATGGCCAGCCGCAAGGGCCAGGAGATGCCGGTGCCGCTCAATGGTGGCGGCTTTGGGGTGGCCGAGATCGCCGAAGTGGAGAGGGCGAAGGCTGCTGAAACCACGCAACCCAGCGTTCAGCAACTCGACGACATCAGTGTCACCGACCCGAATCAACCATCTGATCAGCCAGTTGCAAGCGTAAGCGCTGAAACAGTTCCGGCACCGTCTGCCACAGCGGGCGAGGCCAGCCAATTAGTACCAGCTATCGATACCGGATACCGCGAGGTGATCCCCGGCAACCAACCCCAAGCAGAGGTGAGCAATGAGCCAGTTACCCCGATACCTGCAATCAGCAGTGAGCGATCAGGTGATCAGCCTGGCGCAGGCGATCCGGTTGCAACAAGTGTTGGACCAACCCCTGCCGAACTCGCGGAGCGAGCTGGACCCGGAGATCCGGCAGATGGCGCTTCTCTTGCACCTGTACCTGTCACCCAACCAGGAGAGGAAAATTCACTGACAGCCCCGGCACCTGCCGGGGTTGCTGTATCTGAAGAGGCGCAAGCTGAACAGGCTCGCACGACTGCCGGGCCAGCGGCGGCGCCGACACCCTGGTCGGAGATGATTGATAACCCTGATGGCACCATCACCCTGAAAGGCGAAGTGCCGATCATCAAGCAGTGGGCCAAGGATAACGGCGTGAAGGCGATCCCGGGTAAGGGTGGCTTAGTAGTGTCCACGACATCGGTGGCGAAGGTGCGACAACACACCACCTCTGTTACCAGTGAACCGGTGCGGCAGATTGAAGCGGCCCGCGCCGAGGTTGCGCCGGAGCCCACAGAGGCGCAGAAGGAGGCGGGGAACTACAAGAAGGGTCACCTCACGCTGCAGGGGTTGGACATTGCGCTCGAGAACCCCAAAGGCTCCACCAGATCCGGTACCGATCAGGATGGCAGGCCGTGGCAGTCAACCATGGCTCATGACTATGGGTACATCAAGCGCACCCAGGGGGCTGATGGCGATCATGTCGATGTGTTCATCGGCGATAAGCCGGAAAGCGAGATGGTCTACGTGGTGGACCAGGTGGACCCCAAAACCGGAAAGTTTGACGAGCACAAGGTGATGATGGGATTCGCCGACGAGCAGGCCGCCAGGGCTGGCTACCTTGGCAATTACGAGGAGGGCTGGCAAGGCCTGGGTGCCATCAAGGCGATGCCAGTGGATGCGTTCAAGCGCTGGGTGAAGGGAGGGGATACGAGGTCCCCGATTGCTGCTCAGCCTGTTGCTGGCACCGTGAACTCTGTTCGTTTCTCCAAGCAGGCGATGGCCCAGGGCGACAAGCCAATCAAGCACTTGACCCGCAAGGAGGCTGAGCTGGTTTCCCGTGGCTGGTTCAAACAGTACCGAGGGGCGAGTGGTATCAAGGTGCAGATCCACGCCACCCAAGGGGAGCTTGAGGGGGCCCTGGGACTGGAAGCCAAGGAGGGGCTTATCCGGAGAGCGGCGTTTGACGACGATGCCGGCACCCTACACGTAGCTGCGGACACCATTTCCGACCCCAAGCGGATGCGCGAGATCCTGCGCCATGAGGTGCTGGCCCACTATGGCCTGGCCAACGTCCTGGGTGACGGGGAATACACCAAGCTGATGAGCCGCCTAATCCAGTCCCAGAAGGACCCCAGCATGAAGCCGGTGTGGGACTGGGTGAACACCCATTACGCCGATGAGGACATCGGCACCCAAGCCGAGGAAGTGGTGGCTCATCTCGCAGAATTGGAGCAGGGGGCCTGGGGCCGTGGCTGGGATCGGGTTGTAGCCTGGGTGACACGGGCGCTGCGCGCCGTTGGCTTCGTGCCGGATGGCATCACTGCTGCTGAGACCCGTTCCCTTATCGAAGGGTTGGGTAAGAAGCTGAGAAAAGCAGGTGCAGAGGTTGGCTCAGCTGAAGGAGAGAGGTTGTGGTTCAGCGCCGAGCGCTCTCCCTGGGGCAAGGATTTCCCCGAGGTGATCTTGCATGGGCGCCTGGCAGATGCGACCAGTCATCCTGACTATGCCGCGGCCAAAGGGGGCGATGATGCTGCCGCCCGGCGGCTGGTCCGTGATGTGCTCTCTCCCGATGCTATAGGGAAGCTCAAGGCGCTTGTTGGTGTTCGCCAGGCCATCGCCCTCGGAGTGCATGCCGAGGAGGCTGTGAGCCGCAATGCTATCCCCAGCGCCATGGCTGATATCTTGGGCAAGGTTCTGGGCATTGAGGTCGATCTAGACATCATGCAGTCCGCCAAGGTTGGGCGAACGGCGCAGGACGGATTTGGCCGACTGGCAAATCAGCCCGGATTTGATGGCCCAGTCCGAAACGACAAACCCTATCTCATCATGGATGACACACTGACCCAGGGCGGCACCCTGGCGAACTTGAAGGGATACATCGAGAACCGTGGCGGGGAGGTGCTTGCCGCGACAGCGTTGACCGGAAAGCAATATTCCGCCAAAATTGCGATTGATAGCTCAACCCTTGAGCAACTCCGAGATCAGTATGACGGCACAGGCCTTGAAGCGTGGTGGCACAACCGATTTGGATACGGCTTTGACTCTCTCACCGAGTCCGAAGGCCGATACCTCCTTCGTGCCAAGGATGCTGACAAAGTCCGAGATCGAGTCGCTGCGGCAGGACCGCAAACGTCGGCACGAAGCGAATATGAAAGCGCTCGAGACGATGGATCTCTCCCGCCTGATGGTCTGAAGTTCAGTCAAACAAATTCCGCGGCCGACGAAGCGCTGCAAAAGCTCAATCTGGGCCCCAAGCCCGACATCATCGACAAGACCAAAATCAACCTGAACAAGCTCCGTCAAGTTGACCGAGGCGTGGTCAGCTCATGGGTCGATCGCGTCATCAAAAAAGCCAACACCGAGGTGCTCGACGCGCTGGCCCCCATCAAGTACGCCGAGGAGGCTGTCGGCATTACCGATGCTGCTGACTCCGGCTATGTGGCTGCACGGATGGCGACGGGGGCCGCCTCCACCATGCAGGCGACCATGCTTTACGGTTTGCCGGAGTGGAAGGATGGGGTGATCCAGCGCAAGGCTGGCACCGGCGAGAAGGATGCGCTGCTGGGAATCTTTGCCGACCTGGGAGCTGACCTGCACAACTGGCTGGGCTGGATGGCAGGCCACCGGGCCGAGCTCCTGATGGAGCAGGGCCGCGAGAACCTGCTGAGCGAGCAGGACATCGCCGCTCTGAAAGGGCTTGGCAAGGGGAAGGAGGCCAAGTTCATGGAGGCCAAGGCCCGCTGGAATCGGCTCAACGCCGCCACCCTGGATCTGGCGCAGGAGGCTGGACTCTTTACCCCCGAGGCGCGGGCCGAGTTCGAGAGCGAGTGGTACATCCCCTTCTTCCGTGAATCCGACGATGGCGATGTGATCGCCCCCTTCAAGCCAAAGGGGATTGCGAATCAGAACGCCGGTATCAAGAAGCTCAAGGGGGGCGATGCCAACACCAACGACCTGCTCGAGAACATCTTCACCTCCACCTCCAAGCTGATCGACGCGTCCATGAAGAACATGGCGGCCCAGAAGACGGTTTGGAACCTGGCGGATACCGGCATCATCGAGGTCATCCCGAAGCCAAACAAGATGGATTACCAAGCCCTTGCCAATGGCAAAGACAGGATCATGGTCAAGCTGGAGGGGGAGGACTACATGATCCGGGTTGAGGATCCGGACCTCTATCGCGCTATGACCTTCTTCGACCGCAAGCCGTTCGGCGCCATGGTCAATGTGGCGGCCAAGGCCAAGCGCATCTTAACGGCTGGCATCACCGCCTCCCCCGAATTCATGCTGCGCAACTTCCTGCGCGACTCCCTCTCCAGCTGGGCCATCAGCAAGGATGGCTTCAAGCCGATGATTGATTCCATCAAGGGGGTGAAAAAGACCCTGACCATGGACGGCAGCACCATTGACGTGATGTTCAGCGGAGCCTCCTTCCTGGGCGGCTACGTAAATGGCAATGACCCTGAGGCCATGGCCGATACCGTGCGCAAGTCGCTACGCCGCAAAGGAATGACTCCGGAGCAGATCGCTCGCTACGAGAAGAGCATCATCCGCAATGCGGCGCATGCCAAGGGCGTGGTGGCTGACGCATGGGAGAAATACAGCAGGTTGGGTGAGGCGGTTGAAAACGGTAACCGTGAGGCGGTATATGACGCTGCCATCAAGGCAGGGAAGAGCCACGCCCAGGCGGCGTTCGAGTCGAAGGACCTGATGGATTTCTCCATGCTCGGTGCGGCTCGCACAATTCAGCTCATGTCCCAACTGCTGCCGTTCTTCAACGCCCGGATCCAGGGCCTTGGCAAGCTGAGCCGTGAGCTGCGCGACAACCCTCGAGCCATCGCCAAACGCGCAGGCATGATCACGGCTGCGAGCCTAGCACTGCTGGCGCACAACTGGGACGATGAGCGATATGAGGCTTTGCCGGACTGGGATAAAGACGCCAACTGGCACTTCTGGCTTGGTGAGCACCATTGGCGGGTTCCCAAGCCGTTCGAGATTGGCGTGCTGTTCGGTACCATCCCCGAGCGCATGGCCCGGGCCCTGGGTGACAAGGATACCGGAGCACAGTTCGGGAAGGCGGTGGCCAGGGCGATAGGTGATACCTTCGCCCTCAACCCAACCCCCCAGCTCGTCAAGCCGATGGTAGAGGCTGCCTTTAACTATGACAGCTTCCGAGGTGGCCCCATCGACGGCCCGCAAGACCTGAACGTCCAGGCAGAGGCACGCTACAACGAGCAGACCAGCCTGCTGATGCGCGAGCTGGGGGAGCTCACTGGCTTCTCGCCGAAGCAGCTTGAGCACCTGGTTATCGGTTACACAGGCACCATGGGCAGCTATGTGATGGCTGCCGCTGACGGTCTGATACGGGCCGCCAGGCCAGGAGAGTCAGCAAGCTGGCGCGCCGACGAGATCCCATTGGTGAAAGCAGTGTACCGCGGCACCGGCCCTGCAAAGTCCACGCAGCACATGGAGGAGTTCTACCGGATGCTGAACGAGGTGAACCAGCTCAAGCGCACCGTTGACCAGTACCGCAGTGAGGGGCTCACAGATAAGGCCCGCGAGCTGCTGGAGGAGCAGGGTGGGATCTTGAAGGCGCGCCGCAGCCTGAGCCGCACTCAGCAGCAGGTCCGGGTGGTGCGCAACAAGATCGAGCTGATCCAGCGCGACCGCACACTGACCGCAGAAGAGAAGCGCCGGCGCATCGATGAGATGCTGGCCCGCCGTAATGATCTAGTGTATCAGGCAGTCAACAAGAACAAGTCGAACTGGGAGTAAGGGGGAACAGCGGCCCTAGCTGAGCCTCTGTGATAGGGGTAATCTGGGGCCTTTATCGCAGAGGGCTCTGACCATGTGGATACTGTTTGCGCTGATAATGATGGTGGTGGCGCTGAAAGCGTTCAGTGTCAGCTTCACCCTGGCACTGATACCCTTTGCGGCCGGTTGTTGGTGTTTCAGCAAATCCAACCGGGAGAGCTTGGAGACCTTTATGGCATTCAGCTTTTTCATTGCCCTGGTTGGATTTGCCGTTGTAGCGCTTGTTCAGCTCTTTTAATTATTTATTTTTGCATGGGAATGCTTGATTAAGGCCTTGCTCAATTAAATCTATCGCCGGCCCATTTAATTTTTCTGGGTGCTCTCGCATATATTTAACTGATATTAGCTGCAACTGACCTATTGTTATATTTTTGGCGTTATTCTCCGGGCAAATTGTTATGCCTTCATAGCTATCATAAACCCCAACTAGATACCCCATGCAAAAAGCATTTTTTTGAAAGTGATTATCACTCCTCTCATCACTAGAGCAGCGGTCAAGAATATCATTTCCTGAGTAAAATACTGCGTGTGAACTAAAACTTAGCAATGAGAAAACAATGGCTAGTGGAATTAATCGAAACATCATTTAGTAGCACCCATACTCATTGCAAATAACGGAGAAGGAATCGCCATCACTATCTGAGCCATTAATTATAGTAGAGTCGCCCATTTTGGTTGCGGTGCTATCCCACGAATTACCATCAGCATCCTGGCCGGTGGTATAGGTACTATTGCCAAGTCGCTGACTCTGCTGATTCCAGCTTGATCCCGTGCTGGGGTTCTGTCCGTTGACGTAAGTAGAGTTGCCAAATTTCTGAACGGTATATGTATTCCCGTTATCGTCATAGCAGGTCTTAAAATTACCAGTTCCAATGCAGTCTGCTGATACTGAACCAGACAAAAGCACCAGCGCAGCGATGAATGCTACACGCATCAAGATTCTCCTTTTCTATCTGCAAAAATCAAATGCTGCATCGTTTGAGGCTGTGCGTCAGTGACTGCGATCACATCAGCTCTTCTTGTTTTTCATTTCCTGCCTGATGTAGTCCAGCACTTCCTGTATTTCCTCGCGCCGAACGTAAGGGGTATAGCGAGGATCATCCTTGTCGATCTCGTGAGGCGTGAGGACGGTGCCGGGTGGCAGTGTAAGTGCGGAGCGATCGAGGTTGAGACCTTCAATGATCTTCATTCCTTCAATGATTTTCACACCACTTTCAGCAAGCGCGGTATCTTCGTCTATGGTTCGCTGGATGCGATGAACCAACTCGGCGTTCATGGATCTGCCACTTGCCTTTGCCAACTCAGAGATAGTGTCCCTCATGCCGTCAGGCAGCCTGAGTACAAACTTGTCTGATTCCCGGCTGGTTGGAACGGTACTTTTCTTACTCATCATCTACTTACGTTTGCTTAAACATATAAGAGAAGCATACAGGCACGGTGACATACATCAATGGTGGCACAGAGCCATCTTTTGTATTGACAGTGCTAGATAGCTGACATAATCTCACGATGGTGGCACAGGGCCATCATCCATAGAGGAGATGCAGAGTGAGGGATTGGGACAAGTTTATGGTGCGGCTGCCACCCGGCTTTCGGGAGAGAGTTAAGGAGCTGGCAAAAGAGAATGGCCGTTCGATGAATGCCGAGATCGTGCAGCGATTGAAGGAGGCGCTGAAAAATGAAGGTAAGTTGGCTTGATGCCAGAAAGAATTCGGCCAAGACGGGTGGAGCCGTCAAGGCCGAGGAATGTAAACCCAACAACCAAGTAAGGATTACGGTATGACTATACAACAACAGTATCCGCAAACCAAAGTTTTGGCAGGGCCGCAGAATGACGGCGGCAGCCTGATCATGAAGTCTTTCGAGAACTACCAGATCCGCATCATCACCGATGAGCAGGGCGAGCCTTGGTTTGTTGCCAAGGATGTGTGCGAGGCTCTTGGTTACACCAATAGCCGAAAAGCCTTGGCTGACCACGTTGATGAAGAGGACGTAACGAAACGTGACACCCTTACCAAAGGTGGCGTTCAAGCGGTCAGTTGCATCAACGAGTCTGGCCTGTACTCGCTGATCCTTAGCTCCAAGCTGGAGAACGCCAAGCGGATGAAGCGCTGGGTCACCTCCGAAGTGCTGCCGAGCATTCGCAAGACAGGCAGCTATGGCGCACCGGCCGCCAACCTGCCTGATTTCAGCAATCCAGCTGCAGCAGCTCGCGCTTGGGCGGAGGAATATGAGCGCGGTCAGGTGCTGGCCATCGAGAACAAGCAGCAGCAGGAGCAGATTCACTCACTGGAAAGCTTGTTCCGCCAGGGTATGACCATCCCGCAGTTCTGCAAGATGCTCAACGGCGTGAATGTACATCAGGTGTGCGCCTATTTTGAAGATCGCGGCTGGCTGTTCAATGAGAGCCGTTCCGGGAAAAGTAATCGTTGGCGCGTCAAGTCCCAGAAGCGCGATCGCTATCTCACTGAAGAGCAGTTGGAAATCAGGGGGCATGGGCACGAACCCTTTGTTCGATTCACGCCCGTGTTGCTGCAGAAGGGGGCGGTGCGCATCTACCAACTCTACCTGAAAGGCGAACTGCCCATGAAGAAGGACTGGGATGGGCTGTTCACCCAGGACAAAGTGATCAAGGGGGCCGCATGAGCGACAACAAGGTTGTACCGTTCCCTGCTTTGCAGGAACCGATCGGTGATGGCGCTGAGTGGACCGATCTGCAATGGGCTGCCTGGTATCTCGCCGAGGTTGAATTGATCATCAGCGGTATCAAGGTCTACGACGACAATAGCAACGGCCTGAAAGATATCGCTATGGAGCGGGTAAGCCTGGCCTATGAGCACGCCTGCGACATGCTCAAGGTGATGAAACAGGAACACCCACTCATCAACTCACATGAAGCGCCGGGAGGTCTGCAATGAGCGCCGCCCAACTACAGGATGAATTGAATGCACTGCTGGGAGAGTTGGAGGTTATCGATCTCTGTCCCCAGGAGCGCAGGGCACTGGTTGACAGGATCCAGCGCATTATGCATGACAGAGCTGAATGACACCGATGGGGCTGCGGCCCCATTTTTAATACCCAAATCAGTCCGAAAATGATAAATTCAAGAAGTGCACTGTATGGGTATACAGTGTTTCACAGTCGAGAGACTGGGAGAGCAAGGGGGAAATCGGATGGAATCACTACTAAGCGAACTGGAAGAGTTTGTTGAGACGCTGGACCTGGCGCCTGAGGAGGAGAACAAGATCGCGCGCATTCTGGAAAAACTACGCGATGAAGCCACCGTGTCAGCGTGATGCGGAAGGATTCGGATTGGCCCGCCACTGTGCGGGCTTTTCTATGCCTGCGTGATACGAGATCCTGAGGGAAATTCTTGGGGCATTTTTGGGGCAAAACGAGGGGTAAAATGCGGGGAAATGCGGTGTGCGCTGGGGGATGCGTGAGGCCAAAAAAAGGGCCTTAAGCCTTATGCCAAGCGGCTTGGCAATGGATCCTGATAGAAATCAGTCATTCCTTTGCCGATAATCGCGGGTCATAATAGCGCAAACCGCCCTTTCTCTGTAGCAAGGCCTGACTGATGAAGTTATTTGTAAAAGATTTGACCGTGATCGACTCCAGCTACCTGTGCGAACGCCGCGGTATGGTGGGGGAGAGCTGGCTGGTGGACATCGAAATGAGCGGCGAGCTCAACGAGATGAGCATGTTGCTGGACTTCGGCCGGGTCAAGAAACTGATCAAGTCGATCATCGACGATGAGGTGGATCACAAGCTGCTGGTGCCGACCGAGTGCCCCCTGGTGCAGGTGGCCCAGCTGGATGGTGACGAGAGCACCGTCGATCTGCTGCGGCCGGGTCGCTCCATTCACCTGCGCTGTCCGAGCCAGGGCTTCGCCTTCATTCCGGCCCCTCAGGTGGACAAGGAGTCCGTCACCCGTTATTTGCTGGCGGTGCTGGCCAAACGGCTGCCGGGCAACATCAAGGATCTGTCGCTGACCCTGCGCCAGGAGGCCATCGACGGCGCCTTCTACCACTACAGCCACGGCCTCAAGAAGCACGACGGCAACTGCCAGCGTATTGCCCACGGCCACCGCTCTCCCATCGAGATCCACGTGGACGGCGAGCGCGACCAGGAGCTTGAGCTCAACTGGGCCGAGCGCTGGGCCGACATCTACCTGGGGACTGACGAGGATCGGGCGGCCCTCGGCGATCTCGCGTTGAGCGAGCAGGCCAAGGCCATCCTGCAAGAGGCTGGTGAACACTATGTCGGCTTCAAGTATGTGGCGCCGCAAGGGCTGTTCCAGCTGGCCATGCCGGCGGCGGAGGTGGAGATGATCGACACCGACACCACCATCGAGCTGCTGGCCCACTACATCGCCCGCGAGGTGAAGAAGAGCGTGGGCGACAAGTTCATCAAGATTGTCGCCTATGAAGGGGTGGGCAAGGGCGCCATCGCCTACGCCTGATCCCGCGTCGCTTGCCAGTAAAAAACAAGGCCCCGCATCTGCGGGGCCTTGTCGTTGCCGGGGCTGGCGTGGGCGTCAGGCGCTGAGCCGGAAGCGCTTGACCAGGCTCTCCTGCTGCTCGGCCAGCGAGTCGAGCTGCTGGCTGGTTTCGGCCACCCGCTCTATGCCCTGATAGTTGAGATCCGAGATGTCGGAGATGCGGTTGAGGTTGGTGGCGATGTCGGCGCTGGTGGCCTGCTGCTGCTCGGCGGCAGAGGCGATCTGGCTCGACATGTCGCTGATGAGCACCACTATGCCCTGCACCTCCTCCATGGCGTTGTTGGCGTGGGAGCTCTGATCCATGCAGCTGTCCATCTCGCGCGAGCACTCCTGCATCACAGTGACCGCCTTGGCGACCCCCTGCTGCAGGTTCTCGATCATGGTCTGGATTTCGCTGGTGGACTGGGCGGTGCGCCCGGCCAGGCTACGCACCTCGTCGGCCACCACCGCAAAGCCGCGTCCCTGCTCGCCGGCCCGGGCCGCTTCGATGGCCGCATTGAGGGCCAGCAGGTTGGTCTGCTCGGCGATGCCGCGAATGACATCGAGGATGTTGCCGATCTGGCCGCTCATGGCACTCACGTCGCCAATCACCTTGCCAGTCTGCTGCAGCTTGCCCGCCAGCTGGTGGGTGGTGGTGATGTTGCCGGCCATCACCTTGCGGCCGGTCTCGGAGGCTTTCTCCACGTCCATCACCCGCTCCAGGGTCTGGTTGGCGGCCTGGGCCACCTCGCGCACCGAGGCCTCCATCTGGGTCATGGCGGCGGCGACCGAGGCGGTCTCCTGGCGCTGTTTCTCCAGATCCGCCCGCACCGATTCGGTGGTGTGGCGGTTGTCGTGGGCGGCGTTGTTGAGCTGGGCCGACGCCTGGGAGAGCTGGCTCAGCACCTCGCCCATCTGCTCGATCAGCAGGTTGACCTGGCTGCCGAGTCGGCCAAATTCGTTGTTGCTGCGAAAACCGATGCGCTGGGTCATGTCGCCCTGGGTCACCTCGGTCAGCACTCGCAGTAGCTCCTTGAGCGGACGACGAATGGCCTTGCCGAGGGTGTAGGCCACCAGGATGGCGATGGTGATGGCGATGACCAGTGCCACCCCCTGGGTGAGGGTGCTCTGGGTCTGTACCTTGCCGGAGGCGCGGATGCTGTTGTTCATCAGTTGCTGGCTCTGGGCGGTGATCTGCTCGAGTTTGCTCTGGATGTTGACGATGAGCTTGCTGGCCTGCTTGCTCTGCTCGCGCATCCGCTCCTGCTGCTGCATCAGCGCCAGGTACTGAGCCAGCACGCCGTCGCTGGCAGTGGTGTCGCGCACGAAGCCGTGCACGTAGTGGCCCATGTTGTTGTCAAAATCCTTGAGCTCCCCCTGCAGATCCTTGATGGTGCTGTTGAAGCCCTCGATCTGCATCTTGTTGCGCTTGAGCGCCGCCTCGATGGGGGCGGGGATGCTCTGGTTGAGGGCATCCATGGTGGAGAGTTCAATGGCGGAGAGCTTGGTGGTCAGGGTCTCGGAAAGCATCTTGATGAAGCTGTCGTCGATGGTGATCATCATGTCCCCCAGGTTCTTCTTGAACTGGGGCAGGCTGACCTGGAACTGGCCCTTGGCCTGATTCACCTTGTAGAGTCGGGTGAGCAGGGCCTGGTGTTCGGTGGGCAGGGTGTCGGTCAACTGCAGGTAGTCCTTGACCAGCTGGTTGAGCGCGCCGAGCTCCCCCTGCAGCTCCGGGTGTTCCGCCGCCTGCCGGGCGAGGGTGGCGAGGGTCTGGTCGACCAGCGCCTTGGCCTGCTGCAGCTCGGCCACTTCGGCCGGGATCTGCTTGAGATCCTGCTCGGTCAGCACGTCGGTGAGCCACTTGTTGGCGCTGAGCAGGCTGATCTGGGTCTGGCTGCTGGCGATCACCAGCGGCATGGTCTGCCGGGTGACCTGATCCAGCGCCTGATTGAGCTCGCTCTGGCTGCGGAAGGTGAGTACCGAGGTGGCCGCCATCACGGCCACCAGGATGGCAAAGCCAAGATAGACCCTCTGCAAGATGGAGAGGTCTGACATTGTTTGTTTCATTATTGTCCCGCTGTATATGCAAAAGTCCCTTGCCTGAATACCCCGTCCATTTGATACCCTGCTACCACTGTGGGCGAGCAACGTCGGCAGACGTCTTCCGGCTATCGGTATTTTTAACAATAACTGAAGAGAATGGGACAACGGCTGTGTCAAATGTCGGCTTGTGTCACACTTGCCGGGCCTCGATGACGGGCGTTGGAACCGCTTGAGACAGGCATTGAATTTTCTTTTTCATATAAAGGAGTTATCCATGGCGCAAGAAACCATTTTCAGCAAAATCATCCGCAAAGAGATCCCCGCCGACATCCTTTATCAAGACGACCTGGTGACCGCCTTTCGCGACATCCAGCCCAAGGCTAAGACCCATATCCTGATCATCCCCAACGTGCTGATCCCCACCGTCAACGACGTGGAGCCGGATCACGAGCTGGCGCTGGGCCGGATGTTCACCGTCGCCCGCAAGCTGGCCAGCGAGGCGGGCATTGCCGAGGATGGCTACCGCCTCATCATGAACTGCAACCGCCACGGCGGGCAGGAGGTCTACCACATCCACCTGCATCTGGTCGGCGGCCAGCCGCTGGGACCCCTGCTCAGCCTGTGATGCCGCGCCTTCCTCTGGCCGGTCTGCTGCTGGCCGGTTCCCTGCTGGGGGGCTGTGCCTCCCACTGGCAAGACATGTTCGTCTCCTATTCCGATCAGATGGTGCCGCTGCGCAACCAGCTGTTGCTGGGTCATGCCGCCGAGGCGTTGCCCGAGGTGCGCGACTCCACGCCGGGGGACGATACCTATGTGCTGGACCGACTGGAGCAGGGGCGCATCGCCTGGCTGGCGAGTCAGGATGCCGCCAGCAAGCAGGCCTTTGCCGCCGCCGACAGCCGGCTGGCGTGGGAAGACAATCAGGCCGAGTACCGGGTCAGCCAGGGGCTGGCCCAGGCGGGCAGCCTGCTCACCAATGACCAGACCATGGTTTATCGGGCGCCCGATTACGAACGCACCATGCTGCACCACTATCTGGCCCTCAACTACCTGCAACGGGGTGATGCCGAGGGCGCCCTGGTGGAGGTGCGCCGAGCCAACCAGGTGCAGGAGCAGGCCCTCAAACGGCGGGCCGACGAGGTGCGCAAGGCAAAGCAAAAGAGCGAAGCGGCCGAGGCAGAAGGGGAGATGCGCCAGCTGATGTCGCGCGGCGCCCCCGAGCTCGACCGGCTGATCGGGCGGGTCAAGAACGGTTTTCAGAACGCCTACACCTTCTATTTCTCCGGCGTGCTCTATGAGGCGGCCGGCGATCTCAACGATGCCTGGGTCGACTATCAGCGCGGTTACCAGATAGCGCCGGACAACCGCAGCCTGCAGGATGCCTTGCTGCGCCTGGCTGTGCGGCGTGGCGCCGCGGACGAGATCCGCGAGACCGAGAAAAAGGTGGGTCGCAAGGCGCCGCCACCAGCTAAAAATCAGGGCCAACTGGTGGTGCTGTTTGAAGATGGGCTGATCCCGGCACGGTGCGAGCTGTTCCTGCCGCTGCCCATCGCCACCTCAGGCGGTGATTTTCGCACCTTTACCGTGGCCATCCCCTATTACGATAATCGGGCCAGCGACACCGGGCCGCTCACGGTATCGGTGGGCAAGCGGGTCGAGCAGACCAGCGAGCTGGTCAGGCTGGAGGCGCTGGCGGCCAAAGATCTGCAGGAGCGGCTGCCCGGCATGCTGACCCGCCAGGCGCTGCGGCTGGTGGCCAAGGAGCAGGTGCGGCGCACCGCGGCCAAGGAGGGGGGCGATGTGGGCAACATTCTGGTCGGCATCTTCAATACCCTCTCGGAGCGGGCTGACACCCGTAGCTGGTTGACGCTGCCGGCGCAGGCATCGAGCTGGGAGGGGATGCTGCCTGCGGGCGACGTGAACCTTACCCTGGGCGCGGGGGCAGCGCAGCGGCAATTGCCGCTCACCATCCACCAGGGGCGCACCACCCTGGTGTGGGTGCAGCGGCTCGGCGCCGGGTTGACGACCCGGGTGATGCCGCTGTGACGGCGAACGATGGCAATACACATGAGTGACCGGTCGGGCCCCTCGGGGTCGCCGGCAAGGAGAGCAAGATGAAAGCACATGGGTTGGCTCTGGGCCTGGTTCTGCTGCTGGCAGGCTGCGCCACCAATACCTCCGGCGTGGCGCTGTATGGGGCGGCGGGCGCCGCGCCAGTGGCGGAGCAGCATCAAAACGTCAATGTCACCCTGACCGAGCTCAGCCGGCGCGAACAGAATGGTCTGCTGCAGGTCAATGTGGCGGCGGCCAGCACCCAGCGCGGCGACAACAAGCTGCAATACCTGTTCTATTGGTATGATGAGGCGGGGCAGGAGGTGGCCAGCGATGGCCGCGGCTGGACGCCGCTCAAGCTGCACGGCTATCAGACCCGCACCCTGTCTGCCCTGGCGCCGAGCCCGGCCGCCCGGGGCTACCGGATTTACGTACGCGAAGTGATTGAGGAATCCTACTGATGAAAATGAATCATGCCCTGCTGATCTTGACTGGCGCCCTGCTGCTGGGCGGCTGCTCCAGCACCACCGTCAGCTATGGCGACCCGACCGAAACCGAGACGGTGACCGTCGATTACGGTTCCAGCGATCTGCAGGCCATCGCCGACAAGATGGCGGATTCCATGCTGGCGTCGCCGGCCACCAGCGAGATCACCGCCGGTGGCCGTCCTGTGATGTTCATGGACTCCATCCGCAACAAGACCTCCGAGCACATCGACACCGAGGCCATCACCGACACCATCCGTACCAAGCTGCTGCGCGCCGGCAAGTTCCGCTTCGTCGACATGAGCAAGGTGGCGGCGGTCAAGCAGCAGCTCGAATACCAGCAGAGCAGCGGCATGGTGGATCCTGCCTCCATGGTGCGCCTGGGCAAGCAGACCGGCGCCCGCTACATGGTCTATGGCAACCTCGCCAGCATCGTCAAGGACAACGGCAAGGTGAAGGATGTCTACTACCAGATGACCATGAACCTGATGGATCTGCAAAACGGCGAGCTGCTGTGGGCCGATCAGAAAGAGATCCGCAAGCAGGCCAAGAAGTCCACCTTTGGCTGGTAAGTCGAGCGAGGGCTCTCTGGAGGCCGCCGAGCGCGCCCTGCTGGCCCGCCTGCCGCTACCCTGGCGCTCGGGCCGGCTGGAGCCATTGGCCAGTGGCCTGACCAACTGCAACTATCGACTGCGCCTCCCCTCGGGGCGCAGTCACTTTTTGCGCCAGGGTCATCCCGATCCGATACGCCTTGGCATCGATCGGGCCACCGAATGGCAGCTCTATCAGGGGGCCGTGGGGCTGGGGCTGGCCTTGCCCTGCCATCACAGCGATCTCGCCACTGGCCTGATGTTGCTGGACTGGTGCGACGAGCCGAACTGGCTGGCGGCGCCGCCCCCGGCTGCGTTGCAGCCAGTGCTGCTGGCCGGGGTGCTGACGCGGCTGCACCGGCTGCCGGTGCCGAGCGTGGTGATGGCGGTGCGGGCCCACAGTGCCGGCTATCGTGCCCGGCTGGCCCGGGTGCCGGCCTGGCTGCCGGCGCTGGAGCGGGGGCTGCTGGCCAGCCGCGAGCCCGCCGATTGCTGGCTCCCTTGCCATCATGATCTCAATCCGGCTAATTTGTTGGGGAGCCGGCCCTGGGTCATCGACTGGGAGTATGGCGCCGCTGGGCATCCCGGTTTCGAAGTGGCCAGCATCCAGCGCACCCACGGCTGGCAGGATGCCCAGCGCGAGGCACTGGAGCAGAGCTATTGCGAGCGGGCAGGGGGGCCGGTCAGCCCGCGCGGCTTTCAGAGCCGGGCCTTTTTGCCCTGGGTCGATTACATCGGGCTGCTGTGGGCGCTGCTGATGGCGGAGCAGCAGCCGGGGCCCGACTACCAGGCGCTGATCGATCTCAACCGGCAGCGGCTGGAGTAGGCATCAGGCATTATGAATCATCCGTTGCGTCAACCCTGTTTCATCAACATTGGAGCCTTGCATGGTGACCACCTTTTCCTGGCGCAAGCCCAGTAGCTGGAGTCTGCTGCTGCTCTGTCTGCTGCTGGCCGGCTGCTCCACCCGGGTCGTCTATTACTGGCTCGACGTGGCCATCGTCTGGCAGCTGGACGACTACTTTTCGCTGGATCGCGGCCAGAAGCGCTTGCTGGACAACGAAGTGAAGGGGCTGATGGCCTGGCACCGCCAGCGCGAGGTGCCCCGTTATGCCGACGATCTCGATGCGCTGGCCAAGGCGGTGGCGAGCCCCATGACCCCGGCCCAGGTCTCCCGCCATCTGGATGCGGCCCAGCAGAGCCTGACCCGCACCCTGGAGAACACGGTGCCGCGGGCGGTGCGGCTGGCACGCACCCTGACCGAGGCGCAGGTGGCCATGTTCATGAAGGACCGGCTCACCCGCCAGGCGGAACGGGAAAAGGAGTTTGCCGACAAGCCCAGGGAGGAGATGCTCAAGGAGTTTCGCGACAAGATGAACGAGCGGCTGGTGTTCTGGATTGGCGAGGTGAAACCGGCCCAGGCCTCGCTGGTGGCCCAGTGGGCCCAGTGGCAGTACGAGCTGCAGGCCCCCTGGCTTGAGTTTCAGACCGCCTGGACCAAGGAGCTGGATCGGCTGATGAAGCAGCGCCAGAGCCAGGACTTCGGCGCCCAGCTCACCGCCCTGCTGCAACAGGGGGACGGCCTGATGGATGGCCGCTTCACCGGTTACACCGATCAGTCGCGCCAGCGCACCGTCAACTGGCTGAGCGATCTCAGCCAGTCGCTGGACATCTCCCAGCGGGCCCACCTCTACAGCCTGCTCAAGGGCTATGCCCGCGATTTCAGGCAGATGTCGGAGGGATAATGGCGCCAAGGGGGCCGAAGGGCGGGGGCCGGCCGGCCCCCATGCCCTTGTTCTGGCGGGGCCCCTGTGGTAGTTTGCCCTTTCTATTATGCGGGAATTAACTTTTTGAACCTGACCGACAAAGTGAAACTGGCGCTGATGACCCTGCTCATCACCCTCGCTCTGTTGTTCTCTACCCTCTCGGTGGAGGGGTTCAAGCTGCCCACAGCCCAGCAGTCGACCCAGCAGGTACAGCTGATGGGGGATACGGTGGCGCCGACCGATGGCGGTCAGGTGATCCACAGTGCCAGCGACAGCGACGACGGGGTCGTCAAGTTCGTCAGCTCCCACCAGAATCACCTGCTGCGGCTCGAACACTCCCTGCGCAGCGATCATCAGCCTAGCAACGTGGTGTACCAGCTGATCATGAGCTGGTCCCAGCAGGCGATCCTGCTGCTGCTGTGCGGCCTGCTGTTCTATGCCGCCCTCTTCTATCGCAGACACAGTTTCCGCGATCGGTTTGCTACCATCCATCGGCACCGGTTGCAACGCCAGCACCTGCAATACCGTTTCTGTCAGAGTTACCTCGCCTGATCCCGATGGGGTCCGGTCCTTTCGCACCACCTCATCGCCTCCTGCTGCCTGCTCACCGCGTGTGAACGGGCCACTGTCTCATTCGTATTTTCTTGCGTGCCGCCTGCGTGGCGAGTGCGCAGCCTTCTCCTGACAGAGGCTGATTTCATGAGAAAAAAGAGTCGTATCACCTTGAACCGCATGAACATGTGGCAGTACGCCCTGCTGCTGCTCATGCTGTTCACCTTTGCGTTTTACTCCCTGCCCACCTTCTTCGGTGAGCAGCCCTCCCTCGGTCTG
Source organism: Aeromonas sp. QDB39 (assembly GCF_027707585.1). Classification (NCBI taxonomy): domain Bacteria; kingdom Pseudomonadati; phylum Pseudomonadota; class Gammaproteobacteria; order Aeromonadales; family Aeromonadaceae; genus Aeromonas; species Aeromonas sp. QDB39. Next base: position 31,231 of record NZ_JAPCIV010000019.1, read on the forward strand.
CACGGCCAGACCAGCCTGACCGAGGCGCAGCGTACCCTGCTGGCCGACAACCGCATCGAGCCACTCAAACAGGTGCAACAGGGCGAGCGGGTCGAGCTGGTGTTTGCCAGCCAGGCCGAACAGCAGCGCGCCAAGCAGCTGCTGGAGCAGCAGGGCTATGACAGCTCGGCGCTGACTCTGGAGTTCTACTCCAACGCCCCTGGCTGGATCAGCCAGCTCGGCGCCGCCCCCATCAAGCTCGGGCTGGATCTGCGCGGCGGCTCCCAGCTGCTGATCGGGGTCGATCTGAGCTTCGTGGTCGACAACCAGACCAAGAACCTGGTGGACATGCTGCGCACCCAGTTTCGCGAGGCGCGCCTGCGCGGCGCCAACGTGGCCCGGGTGAGCGAGGGGGAGGTGAGGGTGATTCTGCCCGAGGTGGCCGATCAGGCGCCCTGGCTCACCATCATCAAGGATTCCGCCGGCACCCGGCAGGATCAGTGGACCCTCAAGCGCAGCGGCAACGAGCTGCGGCTGGTGATGAGCGAGGCCGAGCGCACCCTGCTGGCCAACAACGCGGTGACCCAGAACCTGTCGATCCTGAAAAAGCGGATCAACGAGCTCGGCATCGTCGAGGCCTCGGTGCAGCGCCAGGGTCAGGACGGCATCCGCATCGAGCTGCCCGGGGTGCACAATCCCAAGCAGGCGAAAGAGGTGATCGGGGCCACCGCCTCGCTGGCCTTCTACGAGGCCCAGGCCGACAGCCGCTTCTTCATGGCGGATCGCAACGGCCAGGCGGTGGGGCTGGCCCGCAAGCCGGTGCTGACCGGCGAGCACATCGTCGATGCCCGCGCCAACATGGGCGAGATGGGGCAACCCCAGGTCAACATCGTGCTCGACAGCCTGGGCGGCAGCAAGATGAACCAGTTCAGCCGCCAGAACGTGGGCAAGCCGATGGCCACCGTCTTTACCGAGTACAAGACCAATGCCGAAGGCAAGCTGCGGGCGAGGAGCGAGGTGATCAACGTCGCCACCATCCAGACCGCCCTTGGCAACCAGTTCCGCATCACCGGGATCGGTAGCCTGCTGGAAGCCCAGGAGCTGGCCATGCTGCTGCGCGCCGGCGCCCTCACCGCGCCCCTCAAGATCCTGGAAGAGCGCAGCATAGGCCCGACCCTGGGTCTGCAGAACATCGAAGCGGGCTTCACCGCGCTGGCGTTCGGCATGGCCGGCATGATGCTGTTCATGATGGCCTGGTATCGCAAGTTCGGCTGGGTCGCCATCACGGCGCTCATCGCCAACCTGCTGATGCAGGTGGGCATGCTGGCGGTGCTGCCGGGCGCGGTGCTGACCCTGCCGGGGATCGCCGGTCTGGTGCTCACCGTCGGCATGGCGGTGGATACCCATGTGCTGATTTTTGAGCGGATCAAGGACCGGCTGCGGGAAGGGGGCTCGTTGGCCAACGCCATCGACTTTGGTTACCGCTCGGCGTTTCGCACCATCTTCGATGCCAACATCACCACGCTCATCTGCGCCGTGGTGCTCTATGCCATCGGTTCCGGGCCGCTGCAGGGCTTCTCCATCACCCTGATCCTGGGCCTCATCTCCAGCATGGTGACCGGCATCTGGGGCACGCGCGCCATCATCAACCCCCTGTGGGGCAAGAGCAGCGCCAAGCTGCTGAGGGTGTGACCATGACTGACCACCACCTGTGTCATCGCGCCGCGCGTTCGAGCCTGCTCCGCGCCCGCGTCACGCGCTTCCCTGCGGGAAGCCAGAGCCATCTGCTGTCGAGGGAACAACAATGCTGAGAATGATCATTGCCATGGGGCTGACCCGCTGGCGTTACATCGGCCTGTGGGCCTCCGTGCTGCTGACCGTGGCGAGCATCGCGGTGCTCGCCATCAATGGCCTCTCCCTCGGCCTCGACTTCACCGGCGGCATCCTGCTGGAGTTTCGCATCCAGACCCTGAAGGAGGCCCACGAGCTCAACGCCCTGTTGACGGCCCCCCTGGCGGGTGTGGTCGAGCTGCACGGCGCCGGCGTGCCCGGCGAGTGGCTGATCAAGCTGCCGCCCCACGAGCTGCCCTGGGCGGCCGAGGAGCTGGCGCTGATGCTGGGTCAGCAGCTCAACCTGCCGGTGGAGCTGCTGCGCACCACCATCGTCGGCCCCCAGGTGGGCGCCGAGCTGTTCCAGCAGGGGATGCTGGCGGTATTGGTAGCCTCGCTGGCCATCTCCGCCTACCTGGCGGTGCGCTTCGAGTGGCGCCAAGCCATCGGCATCCTGGTGTCTGTGCTGCACGACGGCCTGGTGGCGCTGGGGCTGCTGGCGCTGTTCAACATCGAGTTCGACCTCAACGTCATCGCCGGTCTGATGGCGGTGATCGGCTACTCCCTCAACGACAGCATCGTCATCTCCGACCGCTTGCGGGACTTGCTCAGCTCGCGCACCCAGATGGGGATCCACGACTGCTCCGACGTGGCCATCAAGGCCACTTTCAGCCGTACCATGATCACCTCGGGCACCACCTTGTTCACGGTGGGGGCTCTGCTGCTGTTCGGTGGCGACGCTCTCTACGGCTTCTCCTTTACCCTGTTCGCCGGCATCCTGGTGGGCACCATCTCCTCCATCACGGTGGCCTCCACCGTGCAGGAGCTGCTGGGCCTCTCGCCGCAGGCTTACCAGAAAAAAGAAGAGGAGCTGGCGGAGGCGGCATGACCCCGCCATTCCCATGCAAAACGGGCCTTCGGGCCCGTTTTTTTATGCGCAGCTGGGACGAGGCTCAAAAGCCCGAGCCCGGTTGCTGCAAGAAGGCGGCCTCCTCGGCCGTGTCCTGGCGGCCCAGGATGGCGTTGCGGTGGGGGAAGCGGCCAAAACGCTCGACGATCACCTGATGGCGGCGGGCAAAGTCGGCAAAGCCGGCGAAGGTCTCCCGCGCCGGGCCGTCTGCCTGCTCGGCCGCCAGCCCCTCGAACAGGGTCACGCTTCTGGCCTGCTGCTCGCGGGACTCGGCGTGCTCCAGCGGCAGGTAGAAAAAGACCCGCCCCAGCGGTGGCAGCGCCAGATCCGCCCCCAGAGAGAGCCCCTTGAGGCAGAGATCCCGCGCCTTGGCATCCTGGGCAAAGGCGGCCGGGGTGCCGCGATGGATGTTGCGCGGCAGTTGATCCAGCAGCAGGATAAGGGCCAGCCGGCCCTCGGCCGCGTCGGCCCAGTGGGCGAGCTCGCCGGCGGCGGCTGCGGCGGCCAGATCACCGAAGCGGCTGGCGAGCAGGGCGTCGGTGTCGCTGTTTTTGCCCCACCAGAGGGGCGCTTGGCGTTTGGCGCGGGTGACGTCGTCGGTCTCTTCGCCAAACCAGAATGTGATCAGCGGTTGCCAGGGTTGCATGGAATACTCCTTGGGCCTGCGGGCACCGGATAAATCAAGGCCTAATGACCCTGATGTGGTTGCTGCCGAACGGGCGGCTTCTCGTTACACTGTGCCATCTTTTCCCGCAATAGGGATCCCCCTTCGGCCGGCATCGCTCTCGGAGCCTGCAATGCAAATCGGCTAACAGTGGGGCCCTTGTCACCCTAATGAGGATTTTCTGATATGGCCGGAACCAGTTTGTTGGCCCTGCTCGATGATATTGCCAGCGTGCCGGGCGACGTGGCGCTGATGACCAAGGTCGTGGCCAACAAGAGCGCGGTGTGCTGCGGGAAGCTCTCTTCTACTGACATAAGGATTCTCTGATATGGCCGGAACCAGTTTGTTGGCCCTGCTCGACGATATTGCCAGCGTGCTCGACGACGTGGCGCTGATGACCAAGATGGCGGCGAAGAAGACCGCCGGGGTGCTGGGGGACGATCTGGCGCTCAATGCCGAGCAGGTCTCCGGGGTGCGCGCCGAGCGGGAGCTGCCGGTGGTGTGGGCGGTGGCCAAGGGGTCGTTTCGCAACAAGCTTATTCTGGTGCCTGCCGCCATCGCCATCAGTGCGCTGGTGCCCTGGCTCATCACCCCGCTCCTGATGCTGGGCGGCGCTTACCTCTGCTTCGAGGGGGCCGAGAAGCTGGCCCACAAGTTTCTGCCCCATGAGGCGAGCGAGGGTGAAGAGCACACTGCACCCATTCCCGATGATCTGGTGGCGTTTGAGCAGCAGAAGATAAAGGGGGCCATTCGCACCGACTTTATTCTGTCGGCCGAGATCATCGTCATCGCCCTTGGCACCGTACAGGGGGCGAGCCTGGCGCTGCAGCTGTCGGTGGTGGCGGGCATCGCCCTGCTGATGACGGTGGGGGTCTACGGCCTGGTGGGGCTCATCGTCAAGCTCGACGACATCGGCTTGCACCTGCTGCAAAAGCCCGATGGCGGTGCCTTGCGCCGGGCGGTGGGGCAGGGGCTGCTGGTGACGGCGCCGCGGCTGATGCACCTGCTGGCACTGGTCGGCACCATCGCCATGTTCATGGTGGGGGGCGGCATTCTGGTACACGGCTGGCCTTTTGTGCACCACCTGATTGAAGGGGCCGCCGCCGCCGTGGCTACCCTGCCTGCGGTCGGCGCCGCCCTCGCGCTGGTGACGCCGACCCTGCTCAACGCCGTGGCCGGCGTGGTGGCCGGGCTGGTGCTGGTGCTGGCCATGACCCTGGTGAGCAAGCTCAAGCCCGCCAAATAGTGGCGGCGGGCTGAACCTCGCGGAGCATATCCCTGCGATGGGAGCCATTCCGTCAGAGACTGTCTCGTCTGTTGCCTCGGATGGGGGCTAGGCAAGGGCCTGCCCCCTTCGTACTATCCGGCTGACACCCGCTCACAGAGGCGGGGTCAGCCCACATGGACGCAAACAGACAAGGAAGGTCATGAAACCACCCGTTTGGCTGGATGATCACATCTATGCCGCCCCCGACTGCCCGGCGATCGACGCCGATTTCCAGTGTGCCCGCGAGGCCCTTAACCGCCTGCCACCCCTGCTGGATGAACTGCCCAAGACCCACGACATCAATGCCTTGCGCCATCTGCTTCGGGCCATCCGGGCCTGCTGGCGCGAGGTGCGCCGGCTGGAGTGGAACTGCCAGACCTACGGTTACAACCGGCTCAGCCGGGATGGGCGCGACGAGGCGGCCAGGGTGCTGCTCTCCCGCGGCCAGCAGCTGCAGGCAAACCTGTCCCAGCTTTGCAAGCCGGTGACCCTGTTCTGGGTGCGCGCTCCCGAGGAGCTGGTACGCGCCCTGCTGCAGGATCCCGAGCTGTTCGAGCTCGCCTATGCCATTCGCCACGACCGGCGCCAGCAGGATCAGTGGTTGTCGCTCGAGAGTGAGCAGCTGATCGCGGGGCTGAGCGTGGATGGCCTGCAGGGGTGGGGGGATCTCTACGACAACCTGGTAGGAAGGCTCAGGCCGGTGGTGGAGGGGCAACCCATGGGGCTGGCCCAGGCGGACAACCTGCTGGCCCACCCGCAGCGGGCCCGGCGCGCCGCCGCCTGGCACGCCATCCAGGCCGCCTGGGGGGCGGAGCAGGAGACGGTGGCCGCCATCCTCAACGCCATCAACGGCTGGCGCAACGAGCTGACCCGCCAGCGTGGCAGGGAACGCAGGTGGGATGCGCTCGACGTTTCCTGCCACCAGGGACACCTGGATCGGGTCACCCTGGAGACCCTGATGGCGGCGGCCGGCGAGCACAAGGAGCTGGGGCGACGAGCCCTGCGCGCCATGGCCTGCGCCCAGCAGATCAGCGACTTCACCCCCTGGGATCTCTATGCCCCGGCGCCGGCTGCGGCGAGCGTCCTTATCAGTTTCGAGCAGGCGCTGGCCTTGGTGGCCGACGCCTTCGCCGGCTTTGACCCCGAGATGGGGGCCTTTGCCCGCATGATGGCGGCCAATGGCTGGATTGACGCCGCCCCGAGCGAGCAGCGGCGCAGCGGCGCCTACAGCACCGAGTATGCCGATCCGCCCGAGCCGCGGGTGTTTCTCACCTTTGAGGGGACCCTGGACAACGTCATCACGCTCGCTCATGAGTTGGGGCACGCCTGGCACAGCTGGCTGCTGCGGGAGTTGCCGCTGGAGCAGCGTGACTACCCCAAGACGCTGGCGGAGACCGCCTCCCTGTTTGCCGAGGCGCTGGTGCGCGATGCCCTGCTGGCGGCCACCGACAACATGGAGCAGCGCCGGGCCATCGCCTGGCTGGACGGGGAGCGCGCCGCCAGCCTGCTGCTCGACGTGCCGGCCCGCTTTACCTTCGAGCGGGCCCTGGTGGCGGCGCGGGAGCAGGGCTACGTGGGGGCCGGCCAGCTGCGGCAGATGATGAAATCGGCGCAGCAGCAGTGGTATGGTGACACCCTGAGTCAATATGACGAGCTGTTCTGGGCCAGCAAGGGCCACTTCTCCATCGCCGAGCTCGGGTTTTACAACTACCCCTACCTGTTTGGCTACCTGTTCAGCCTGGGGCTCTATGCCCAGCAGGCGCGGGCGGGGCGCGAGTTCGTCCACGCCTATCGGGAGCTGCTGCGCGACACCGGCCGCATGAGCGCAGAAGAGCTGGTGGAGAAGCACCTGGGGGTCGACATCCGTGAGCCCGCCTTCTGGCAGGAGAGCCTCGATTATGTGGAAGAGGCAGTCGCCCGCCTTGAGCGGCTGGTGTAGGCAGCCCGGCGGTTTTTATCCTGGTGGCGGGCCCTGTGGCTCGCCACGCGCATTCAAAGGGGCTCGGCCCCGCAACCTGATGACGAGCATTTGATGCAGCAACGAATCTACCCACAACAGTGGCAAAACCAGCATATCTATCCCGCCCTCGACTGCCCGCAGGTGGCCGCCGATCTCGCCCTGGCACGCGCCAGTGTGGACGAACTCGGCCTGTTCATCGAGGGGCTTGGCGCCGTGCGGGCCGATGCGCAGGCGCTGCAGGATTTCTTGCGTGAGGTGCGGCTGCGGGCCCAGCGCATTCGCAACATCGGCTGGAACCTGGCCGTGCTGGCGGCCTGTCAGGGCAGTCAGGATGCCCGCGACGAACTGGCCAAGCAGCTGGCCTCCCGCGCCCGCGCCCTCAATGCCGATCTGTTCAAGACGCTGGCGCCGGTCGAGGATCTGATGCTGGCGCTGCCGGAGGCTGAATTTGAGCAGCTGATGGCCGACTCCCTGCTGGGGGAGGAGGCGTACCGGCTGCGTCACGAGCGCCGCTTGCAGGATCAGCGCCTGCCGGTGGAGGCGGAGCAGTTGGTGATCGGTCTTGGCACCGACGGCCTGCACGCCTGGGGCAACCTCTACAACGATCTGGTGGGCAAGATCCGGCTGGTGATCGATGGCCGCGAGGTGGGACTGGCCGAGGCGAGCAACCTGCTCTCCAGCCCGCTGCGCGCCCTGCGCCGGGAGGCGTTCGATGCCATCAGCGCCGGCTGGGAGGGGGAGCAGGAGACGGTGGCCGCCATTCTCAACGCCATCAATGGCTGGCGGCTTGAGCTTTCGCGCCAGCGCGGCCGCAGCCGCCAGCTCGATGCGCTCGATCTCTCCTGCCATCAGAGCCACATCGAGCGGGCGACCCTGGATACCCTGATGCAGGAGACCTGGCGCGCACGCGGGCTCGGTCAGCGGGCGCTGGGGCTGATGGCCGAGCGCCTCGGCATCGAGGAGCTGGGGCCGGAGGATTTGTTTGCCCCGCCGCCGGCCGCGGTGAGCCGCGAGATCCCGTTCGAGGAGGCGATCGAGATCATCGCCGAGGCGTTCTCTCGTTTTGATCCCGAGATGGGCGAGTTTGCCCGCATGATGGCCGAAAAGGGTTGGATCGATGCCGCGCCCACCCCCAACCGGCGCACAGGGGCCTACTGCACCAAGTTTGCCGAGCCGGTGGAGCCGCGGGTCTTCATCACCTATGCCGGTACCATGGACAACGTCATCACCCTTGCTCACGAGCTTGGCCACGCCTGGCACAACTGGCTCATTCGCGACCTGCCCATGAGCCAGCGCAGCTACCCCATGACGCTGGCCGAAACCGCCTCCATCTTCGCCGAGACCCTGGTGCGCAGCGCCCTGTTCGAGCAGGCGCAGACTCCCGAAGAGCAGCAGGCCATCGCCTGGGCGGAAGCGGACGGCGCCGCCACCTTCCTGGTCAATATCCCGGCCCGCTTCGATTTCGAGCGCGCCCTGGTGGCGGAGCGGGCGGCGGGCTATGTCTCGCCGGCGCGGCTCAAGGCGCTGACCGACGAGGCCTGGGGCCGCTGGTACGAGCAGAGCCTGTGCCGTTATCACCCCCTGTTCTGGGCCGCCAAGGCGCACTTCTCCATCGCGGGCTTGGGTTTTTACAACTACCCCTACCTGTTCGGCTATTTGTTCAGCCTCGGCGTCTATCAGCAACTGATGCATCGCCAGAAGGCGGGAGAACAGAATATGGCACAGGCCTACCGCGACCTGCTGCGCGATACCGGCCGCATGAGCGCCGAAGATCTGGTGGCCAAGCACCTGGGCCAGGATATCCGCCAGAGCGCCTTCTGGCAGGGCAGCCTGGCGCTGGTGGAGGCGGCGGTGGAGCGCTTCGCCCAGACCTGTGGCTAACACAGGCTTGCTGAATGAAACCGCCGGGCAGCCATGCTGCCCGGCGGTTTTTTTATGGGACGGGTTTGCCTGGTTGCGGCTGAGCGGGCGGGCGCACCGGCCCCACCAGCAGGGGCCTCGGCTGGTGGCGCAGGTCCGGCTGGTAGCCGTTGAAAAAGAGGTTGAGCAGCACCGAGCTGAGGGTGGCCAGCAGGATGCCGCTGTGAAACAGCGGTTGCAGGGCGGCGGGGAAGTGCTGGAAGAAGTGGCCGGATACGGTGGGGATCATGCCGACCCCTAAGCTGATGGCGACGATGTAGAGGTTGTGGCGATTGCTGTTGTAGTCGGCCCTGGCCAGGATGCGGATGCCGGTGGCCAGCACCATGCCGAACATCACGATGCCGGCGCCTCCCAGCACGAAGGGGGGAATGGAGGCGACCAGCACTGACATCTTGGGCACCAGGCCGAAGGCGAGCAGGATCCCCCCCGACATGACGCAGACCCAGCGGCTCGACACCCCGGTCACGCTCACCAGCCCGATGTTCTGGGAGAAGGAGGTGTGGGGGAAGCTGTTGAAGATGCCGCCGATGATGGTGCCGATGCCATCCACCCGCAGGCCGCGCACTATGTCGCCCCGGCTGGCCGGGTGGCCGACGATGTCGCCGAGCGCCAGAAACATCCCCATCGACTCGATGAAGGTGATGAGCATGATGACGGTGAGGGTGGCGATGGAGATGGGATCGAAGGTGGGCCAGCCGAAGGCAAACGGCACTATGGGGGCAAACCAGGCCGCTTCACTCAGGCCGTCCAGGCTCACTTCCCCCATGGCAATGGCCACCCCGAAGCCGAACAGGATGCCGAGCAGCACCGAGATGTTGCTGAAAAAGCCCTTGGTGAAGCGGGTCACCAGCAGGATGAAGGCTAGCACCAGAAAGCTGGTGCCGATGTAGCGCAGGCTGCCGTACTCGGGGTTGCCCTTGCCCCCCGCCATCCAGTCGATGCCCACCTGCATGATGCTGATGCCGATGGAGGTGATGACCACCCCGGTCACCACGGTGGGAAAGAGCGGCATCAAGCGGCCGATGAGGGGCACCAGCAGGGTGGAGAGGATGCCGGCGGCGATGGTGGCGCCGAAGATGCCGGTCAGCCCCAGCGCCGGGTTGGCGCCGATGGCCAGCATGGGCATGACGGCGGCGAAGGTGACCGACATGATGACCGGCAGGCGGATGCCGGCGAAGCGGCCGATGCCAAGGCACTGCAGCAGGGTGACGATGCCGCAGCAGAAGAGATCCGAACTGATGAGATAGGAGATTTGATCCTTGGGCAGCCCCAGGCTGCCGCCGATGACCAGCGGCACCGCCACGGCGCCGGCATACATCACCAGCACATGCTGCAGGCCGAGGGTAAAGAGCTGGCCAGGGGGGAGCAGGCGCTCCACTTCGTCGATGGCGCGGCCCTTGGCCGCCCCGGGGGGCTGGGTCTGGTTCATGAACAGATCACTCCTTGCGACCCGGCGGCGAGAGCCGGGCAAGATGGGGCAGGCTGGCTGTCCCGTTCATGGATGGGGTCCGGGTCGCCCTGGATCCGGCCGCGCAGGCGAAGGTCGCCTTCACGCGGTATCGCAGGGGGAGTGCAGGAGCCGTGCTCAGCCGGCAGGCATGGGTGTCTGTTGGCCCTGTTCATGCGTATTTTTGCAGGCGGGATCACGCTTGCACGCGCTGATGGCTGACAATCGTTTGCCAGTCGATGGGACCGGGCTTTCAGATTGGTAGCCCGGTTATCATTTCGGTCGGTCGGGCTCTCAGATTGATAGCCGGCAGTGGACGGCGGCGCGCCGTCTGGTTTCATCCGTAACCGAGGGCGTGATCCAAAGCAAGAAAGTAGGATGTTTTGGTGGCGCAGGGCCCTGCCGCTGGGGTAGTTTCGATAAAACCGACACAGATCCTGAGGTCTTATCCATGATCATCTATCTGCATGGCTTCGATGCCACCAGCCCGGGCAATCACGAGAAAGTGCTGCAGTTGCAGTTTATTGATGATGATGTGCGTTTCGTGCACTACAGCACGGTTCACCCCCGTCATGACATGAGCCACCTGCTCAAGGAAGTGAAGAAGCAGCTCGACATGAGCACCGATCCCAAGCCCCTCATCTGCGGGGTGGGGCTGGGTGGGTACTGGAGCGAGCGCATCGGCTTCCTGTGCGGCATCAAGCAGGTGATCTTCAACCCCAACCTGCACCCCGAAATCACCATGCAGGGCAAGATCGACCGACCGGAAGAGTACGAGGATATCGGCACCAAATGTGTGTCTGAATTTCGTAGTAAAAATTCAGGAAATTGCCTCTGCATCCTTTCCGTTCAGGATGAAGTGCGCGATAATGGCGAAACTGAGCGTGAATTGAAGAATTATTACAACATCGTGTGGGATGAGCGAGAGACGCACAAGTTCAAGAACATCTCTCATCACCTGCAACAGATGAAGGCTTTCAAAGAAGCCTGATTGATCGTCACGTCATGGATTCAACTATCAAGGGAGCCGATGGCTCCCTTCGCTTTAATGGAACCGAGGTAATTAACCATGACCAATATTGTTGTCGTCGGCGGCGGTGCCGGCGGTCTGGAGCTGGCCACCAGCCTGGGCCGCAAGCTGGGCAAGAAGAACAAGGCCAAGATCACCCTGGTTGATCGCAACCGTACCCACCTGTGGAAACCCCTGCTGCACGAAGTGGCCACCGGCTCCATGGACGCGGGCATCGACGCCCTGAGCTACCAGTCCCACGCCAAGAATCACGGCTTCGACTTCCAGCTGGGTACCCTCACCGACATCAAGCGCGACGAGAAACGCATCGTGCTGGGGAAGATCGTCGACGATAACGGCGACATCGTGGTCAACGAGCGCGAGCTGCCCTACGACTACCTGGTGATGGCCATCGGTTCCGTCTCCAACGACTTCAACACCAAGGGCATCAAGGATCACTGCATCTTCCTGGACAGCCCCACCCAGGCGCACCGCTTCCACAACAGCATGATGAACCGCTTCCTGCAGTTCGCCACCGAATACCAGCCGGGCGACAAGGTGAAGATTGCCATCGTCGGCGGCGGCGCCACCGGTGTCGAGCTCTCTGCCGAGCTCTACAACGCGGTCGAACAGCTCTACGCCTACGGCTTCAAGAACCTGACCACCGACAGCCTGAAGGTGACCCTGGTGGAAGCGGGCCCCCGCATCCTGCCAGCCCTGCCGGAGCGCATCAGCGGCGCCGCCCACCAGGAGCTGGTCAAGCTCGGTGTGGACGTGCGTACCGCCACCATGATCACCGAAGCGACCAGCGAGGGCCTGCACACCAAGGATGGCGAGCTGATTGAAGCGGACCTGATGGTGTGGGCAGCCGGTATCAAGGCGCCGGACTTCATGAAGGATATCGCCGGTCTTGAGACCAACCGCATCAACCAGCTGGTGGTGAAAGAGACCCTGCAGACCACCCGTGACGAGAACATCTTCGTCATCGGTGACTGCGCCGCCTGCCCGCAGCCGGACGGCAAGTTCGTGCCGCCGCGCGCCCAGTCCGCCCACCAGATGGCGACCCAGGCGTTCAAGAACATCCTGGCCAAGATGAACGGCGGCGAGCTCAAGCCCTATCTCTACCACGACCACGGTTCGCTGGTGTCCCTGAGCCGCTTCTCCACCGTGGGCAGCCTGATGGGCAACCTGATGCGCGGCTCCATGATGGTGGAGGGCTACATCGCCCGTCTGGTCTACATCTCCCTCTACCGGATGCACCAGATCGCCCTGCACGGCTACGTCAAGACCGGCCTCATCATGCTGGTGGGCCGCATCAACCGGGTGCTGCGCCCGACCCTGAAGCTGCACTAAGCCGCTTGGGGCAAACGTGGCGGGGCGGCAATGGCCCCGCGCACAATGAAAAAGGAGAGGCCAAGGCCTCTCCTTTTGTATTTCAGGGGTATCAGGAGGCGTCCACCTGCAGGGTGCGAACCTCGGTGAGGGCGGCGGTGAAGAACAGCCGCGCCAGCTCAGGATCCCCTTGCCCGGCATCGCGGGCGACGTTGGCAATGTCGCCGCCGAGCAGGGTGATGGTGTTGCCGACCTTGCTCACCCGATCGATGAGGGAGCCGAACTGCTGGGAGAAGGCCGTCGTCTGGCCGAGGAAGCCTTGCTGACGCTGGATCTGCCCCTCAATCTGGTTCACCTGTCCCTCCAGGCTGCTCACCTTGTTCTGGGTCTGCGTCAGGGTGACGGCCAGGGCGATAAGGCCCGGCAGCCCCAGCAATCCCAGCCCCAGCAGGTAGAGTTTTTTCTTGTTGAGGGAGTCCAGCTCCTGCCGGGCGCCATCCAGGTTGGATTGCAGCCCGGCGATGGTGGCTTGCAGCTCCACGCCGATCCGTTGCAACGCGATGTTGTCTTGCGTAATGCGATCGTTGGCACTCTGGCTGGCGGTCAGGGTCTGGGCGGTCAGGGTCTGGATGGGGGCGATCTCCTGCTGGACCAGATCGACGAACGCCTTGAGTGCCTCGGGGTTGAAGGGGCCGGTATTGGCCAGCTGCTGGGTCAGTTGCAGCTCCAGGCGGGCAGCAAATGCCAGGACTTGCTGCTGCATGGTTTGCACCTGGGGCAGCAGGGCGGCAACCACCTCACCGACGTTTTGCTGGATGTTGACGGCGTTTTGCGGCAGACCGCTGAAGGACTGAATGGTCGCTTCGGCCTGCTGCATGTTGGCAATGGATTGGGAAAGAATGCCGTTGCTCATGGGGTCTCCTTGATGGAAGAGGGCGGCCAGGCCGCCCTCCCGTGGTTTAGGCGGCCAGGCGCGCCACGAAGTTGGCGATGGTGTCGGTCTGCGGCACTTGCAGCGGGCTCACCCCGGCCATCTGGGCCTTGATGGTGGTCACGTCGGTGAGCACCGTCTTGACCGTGGTGTCGGCGGCGGTCAGCCAGAGCTGGCGGATGTCGTCGCCGCTGGTGATCCCCTTGTCCAGGTCGGTGATCAGGCTGCCCAGATCGGAGGTGAGGGAGTCCCAGGCGTTGCTCATCTGGGTGGCGGCGGTGACGGCGTTTTGCGCCTGCACCTGCAGCCCCTTGTAGCCGTTGCCGATCTGGGTGGCGATCAGCACCTCGCTGTTGAGGCTGCTGCGTTTTTGGTACAGATCCTGACGGGCGCCCAGCGAGTTGTGCAGCACAATGGCGCCAGCCGTGATGCCGCCGGCCCCGGCCACCATCATGGCAACCCCGCCGATGACCACCGGGGTCGAGGTGCCGGCGGTGACGAAGTCAGCCACGGCACCGATGGCGGTGACGAAGGCGCCACCAATCACCAGCAGCCCCCCGGCGACGATGCCGGCGATGGCGCCGTCGATGGCCGCATTCACCTTGTCGATGTCGCCGTTGAGCTGGGCGAGCACCCCGTTATCCCCCTGCACCTTGCTGTTGAGGTTCACCACGATTCCCTGGAAGTTGCTGGAGTCGGTGATGAGGTTGTTGTTGAGATTGACGATCACCAGGCGGGTGTCGGAGGAGAGGCGCTGATATTCGGTAGCCTGCTCCTTGATGACGCTCAGCTGCCTGAGCCACTGCGCCTTGGTAGAGCAGGCGGCAGCACGGCCGGAATGGCGTTTTGCAGGGCAAAGTAGTTGGAGATGTTGCTGATGTTGGTGATGATCTGCGGCTGGATGGTATTGAGATAGAGGTCGGCGTGCCCCTTCGCCAGATCGAGCCCCTGGTTGATCTGGATCTGGTTGTCCTTGAGGTTCGGGAACTGGCTGAAGTCCACCGGCACCTGCTGCTTGACGCTGTTGCAGTAGGTCTGGATCTGCATGGCTTGGGAAGCCTGGTTGGCCATACCCTGGTCCATGGTGATGGTTGTTGCGTTGGTCATTTGGCGTGTCCTTGCGTGGTGGGATTAAGCGTCGGGCAGGATGCCGTTGCCGGCGTAGGCTGCCTTGATGTCGTCAACCTGGCTCGAGAGCAGCTGCCAGGACTGGGTGTTGAGCGCCACGGTGCGTCGCAGTTGGCGTACGTCGTCGGGGCTGTTGAGGTCAGTGACCACGGGCACGGCCCCTTGGTAGGCGTCGGCCACCTTCTGCCAGCCTGCGGGCAACTGGGTGACGGTGTCGGCAACCCGGCTGTAGGTGTCGACAAACAGCTGGTTTTGCGCCTGCACCGACTTGGCCACGCTCAGCAGGGTGTTGGTGGCAGCCAGCGCCTGATAGGCCTGGGCCAGCTTGTCGGTGTTGGTCTTGAGCTCGCGGGCCGCCTGACTGGAACCAGCGATGCCTGAGGAGAGCGCCTCGAGGCCGGAGATCATGTACTGGGTCTGCTGATCGGTCTCTTTGGCTATCTCCTGCGAGGTGGCGGGTTTGGCTCCCTTGTCGGCCGGTTTCTGCTCCAGCGTCAGCGAGGTGACGATGGCCCGTCCCAGCTGGTTGACCCCTTCACCGGCCTTGCCACCCTCGTCGACGATCGCCTGGATATTGGCGGCGATAGCCTGGTTGAGGGCGTCAATGATCTCGGTCTGACGCTTGGCGTCGGCCATCAGATCCTGCTCGAGCTGGGTGATGACGCCGTTGAACTGGGTCATCAGGGGGCGCAGGGAGCCCCAGGCCACCTGCACGCGGGTATTGAGTGCCTGGGCATTGAGCCGGTAGCTCTGGGCCTGATCGACGAGGGACGTCAGTTGTTGTCCCAGCCGTGCCCCGCCCGCGAGAACGGCGGCGTCATCTTCCTGACCCAGCAGGCGGTTGAACGCGGCGACCAGGGCGTAGAAGTTGGAGCCGTTGCTCAGCAGATGGATAAGACCGGACAGGTTGGTCTGCTGGTAATAGCGTGCCTGGTTCATCATCTGGGCCTGGTAGGCCTCGATTTTTACCGCGAGGGTGGAGTCGATCTCGCTGTTGGCCAAGGACTGCTGCATCAACAGCAAGTTCGCATAGGTCTGGTTGAGCAGGGCGGGTGAGGTCGTGGACAGGTAGGCGGCCAGCAGACCTTGATCCCCCAGATCCAGGGTGGCGATCGTGGTCATGACATGGTCTCCATCGCGGTGTCGGCGAGCGGGCTGGCGGGGGAACATGCCCCCGGTGCGAGGGTGGGGTGAGGTAGTCGGGTATCCTGCTGCATCATGCTGCTCTCCTCGTGACGAAGTGGGTCTGTCCCCGCGCTGGTGCCGGGACAGACTCACCCTAGGGAAAGGCAAAATGGGTCACAACTGATAGTTTTGTCACTTGATGTTTGAGCCGGATCGGCTAATGAAAGAGGTGTCTGCAGGGGGCGTTTTGGCGGCCCGGTGTTGCCTTTTTCCGATAACTTCTGCCGGCAAACAGGCCGGCCATCGGGCAGTGGCTCCGGGATATGGGGCACGATCGGCCAGGGTCTGGCTGGCACGTATCGAGTCTGCCTGCTTGCCTGGTCTCCTGCGCTGCTTTAGGCTGTCTCCCCAGTACACTCCACAAGGAAAACAAGATGATCCTCTCAACCACTCCCACCCTGGAAGGCAAGACCATTCGCGAGTACCGCGGCATCGTCGTGGGCGAAGCCATTCTTGGCGCCAACGTGTTCAAGGATCTGTTCGCCGGCATCCGCGACATCATCGGCGGCCGCTCCGGCGCCTATGAAAAAGAGCTGGCCCGGGCCCGGGAAATCGCCTTCGACGAGCTCAAGGAGCGCGCCGCGGCACTGGGGGCCAATGCGGTGGTCGGCATCGACATTGACTACGAGGTGGTAGGACAAAGCGGCAGCATGCTGATGGTCAGCATCAGCGGCACCGCCGTGCTGGTTTAAGTCTGCGCTCCCCCTGCTTTGGCAAAGGCCGATAACCTGGTTATCGGCTTTTTTGTGGGGGCTGGCGGTGCCTCCTCCATGGCTGCCAGCGGAACATGTGCAGACGTTCGCTCATAACTGATTGATTATTATCTTTAATATTTTTTAATAATGGCCCGCTGCCGATTTCATATTTTTTAACTGGGCGGCGGTGAGCCGTCAGCACTAGAGTGTGTGCCATCAGGACGACATCCGGCATGGATGACATTTCATCTCTCTCAAGGCGTATCAAGATGCACAAGAAATCAGCTCTGTTGACCATCATCACCCTGGCCATCACCGCCCATGCTGGCCGCGTTGCGGCGGCCGTGCCCAATTTCAGCGCCAGCTGCCCCATGAATATCCAGGTCAAGGGAGAAGGGGGCAGCGTCTACATCAACGGCAAGAAGGCTACCCTGAAAACCGATGCCCCCAATGCCTATTCGGCCCAGAGCGGCAAGATCATGATCGGCATCACCTCGGATTCCGCCACCAGCGAGCCCAGCATCGACTACGCCATCAAGCACGACAACCGCGCCAACGGCCTTTGCACCGTGCAATCCTGGTCAGCAGGCAAGGCGGCCGCGTTGCCGATGGCCAAGGGGAACTCTCCCTATCAGGGCAAGTGGACCGCCAAGAACAGCGGCACCGGCCAGACCGTGGCCGAGATCCGGATCGACGGCAAGGAGCAGGTGTGGGTCAACGAGGTCAAGGTGAAGGCCAAGCGTACCGACGGTGCCCTGCAGTTTCGTCAGGGGATGATCCTCTATACCCTGCAGGGCGATCCCCGTGTACGCAGCGAAAGCAGCTGGCAGGATACGGATGCAGGCTCGACTGGCCCTATCTCCTTCGAATAAATCCGTTTCCCAATTCCGATAAAAGCGACGTAGGCCATGGCCTGCGTCGCTTTCTTACTGGTCTGCTAAGGGGCGTGCTATGAGCGGTTACACTCCGGCCAGGGTATTGGCTTCGCCGTACCAGTCCAGCTTGTCAGCCAGCGTCACCACCGAACCTATGATGATCAGGCTCGGACTGCCGACCTGGGTGGCCAGCTGCGCCAACTGCTGCAGCTCGCCGCGTACCACCCGCTGCTGCAGGTGGGTGCCCTGTTCCACCAGCGCTACCGGGGTGTGACCGGGCAGGCCGTGGGTCTGCAGCTCGTCCTGAATGCGGCCGGCATGGGCTAACCCCATGTAGAAGACCAGGGTCTGGCGAGGGGCCGCCAGCGCCGACCACTCCTGCGCGATATTGCCCTCCTTGTCGTGGCCGGTGATGAACTGCACCCGCTGGGCGTGATCACGGTGGGTGAGGGGAATGCCGCTGTAGGCGGCGCAGCCTGAGGCCGCCGTGATGCCCGGCACCACGGAGAAGGGGATCCCCGCCTCGGCCAGGGTCTCCAGCTCCTCGCCGCCTCGGCCAAAGATAAAGGGATCGCCCCCCTTGAGCCGTACCACCTGTTTGCCCAGCCGAGCCTGCTCCAGCAACAGCTGGTTGATCGCCTGTTGGGGCACGCAGTGGCGGCCCGCCTCTTTGCCGACGAAAATCCGCTCGGCATCCCGGCGAACCAGCGCCAGCACCTCCTGCGACACCAGCCGGTCATAGACCACCACATCTGCCTGTTGCAGCTGCTGCAAGCCGTTCAGGGTGAGCAGCCCGGCATCGCCGGGGCCGGCGCCCACCAGGGTGACGCTTCCCTTGCTCTGCTGTGGCTCATTGAGCAGCGCGTTGATGCTTTGTTCGGCTGCCTGCTGCTGGCCCCGCGCCAGCTGGCATGCCAGTCGCTCATGGCTAAAGAGCCGCTCCCAGAAACGGCGGCGGGCCAGTTTGTCCGGTATGGCCTTGACCCGCTCGCGCAGCTTGCCCGCCAGGGTAGCGAGCTGGCCGAGGTGCTGCGGCAGCAGGGCTTCGAGTTTTTCCCGCAGCTGGCGGCTCAGCACCGGTGCCGAACCCGCGCTGGAGATGGCCACCATCAGCGGCGAGCGGTCGATGATGGCGGGCATGATGGCGCTGCAGTGGGCAGGAGAGTCCACCACGTTGCAGAAGATCTGGCGCAGGCTCGCTTCGTTGAAAACCTGCTGGTTGACCTCGGGCTGGTTGGTGGCGGCGATCACCAGCCATTTGCCATCGAGCAACTCGGGGTGAAAGTCGGCGGCGCAGACGGTAAGCAGTCCCTGCTCGGCCCAGCTCATCAGTTGGGGTTCGAGATGGGGGGCATTGATGGTCACCCGGGCTTTGGCATCGAGCAGCAGGCGCGCCTTGCGCACCGCGACCTCGCCACCACCGACGATAAGCACCGGCTTGTGTTGCAGCTGACAGAAGAGAGGGAGAAAGTCCATAACGGGCTCCGGATGCGGGTCCGGCAGCGGAGGGCTGCGCAGGACGAAAAGAGGAGAAGGGGTTGGGGTGCAGTGAGAGGAAAAAGGGGGAAGCGTGATCCACGCCCGGGCCAACGACAGATCCCCACCGGTTGTCGGCCACTATGATCAGCTTCCCCAAACGAGGTTTTTCCTATTGCACCGCTTTGACATGCATGTTGGCGACGTACTGATCTTCGGCCCAGAAGATGCGGTCAGCGACCATGGCTTCCGGGTTGAGGGTGACGCCGCGCAGCACCCGCGCCTTGAACTTGTGATAACCGGCCCGGTCGATGAGATGGCCCATGTGCAGGTAGATGGGCTTGCCATCCAGCATCTCGGCTTCGAACTCGAACAGGTTCTTGATCACCGCATGCAGCACCTCTTCAGTGACCCAGTTGAGAAACAGCTTGCCGGTACGGGGGGTCTTCTTGCTGGTGCGTCCCCCCAGCTTGACCATGTAGAGCTGCTTGGGATCCCGCTGCCAGGCGAGGGTCGGGCAGGCCAGCACGCACTCGCCACAACCGATGCACTTGCTCTCCTCCTTGACCGCCTTGCCATGTTTGATGGCGAGGCAATCCACCGCGTGGTGGCTGCACGCCTTGACGCAGGCGCCGCAGCCAATGCAGCGCTCGGCATTGAAGTGGATTTTGGCGATGCCGAGGATGCCAAAGTCGGCCATGTTGGCCTTGGCGCAGTCGTTGGGGCAGCCGGCGATCACCATCTTGAGGTGATAGGGGTTGGGGTAGAGGTGCTTCTCCATCCGCTGGGCCAGCCCGGTGCAGTCGATATTGCCCTTCTGGCAGATGGTGTTGCCCTGACAGGCGACGATGTTGCGCCCGCCGATGGTCTGGTAACCGGCACGGGTGTCATTCACCTCGATACCGCAGGTCTCCACCTCGATCTCTTTGATGAAGGGCTCGAGGGCGGCGTTGACCTTGTCCATGTCCTGATACTTGATGCCGGGCATCGCCAGCTTCTGGCGGGTGGTGAGGTGGATCAGGCCGTTGCCGTACTGTTCGGCGATCTGCTGGGCCACTGCCAGCAGGTGGGCGGGCATGATACCGCCGGGAATGCGTACGCTGATCATCGCTTCGCCGCGCACCTTGGAGAGGCGGTATTCGTTCTTGGCGCGGGCCTTGATGATGTCGATATCGAGACTCATGGTGTTCTCCCTCAGTCGATCAGATGCTGGGCCTGGTCAAAACGAAAGACCGGTCCATCCACGCAGATATAGGTGTCGCCCATCCGGCAGTGGCCACACTTGCCGACGGCGCAGGCCATGCGGCGTTCGTAGTCGACCCAGATGCGATCCTTGGGGATGCCGCGCTCAAGCAGAGCGAGCACCACGAAACGGATCATGATGGGGGGGCCGACCACGATGGCCTGGATATCCTCCTTGTCAGCGAGATCCAGCTGATCGATGTAGTCGGTGACCCGGCCGATGCGAAACTGCTCGCTCTCCTCACCCTCATCCAGGGTGACGATGAGATTCTGGCGCTCGGCCCAGAGCGGCATCTCGTGGCGATAGAGCACCGCCTGCTCGTTCTTGAAGCCGAGGATCATGTCGAGGGATTTCACCTGTTCCGGGTGTTTGCTAAAGCGGCGCAGCAACCCCTTGACCGGCGCAACGCCGGTACCGCCTGCCACCACGATGAGGTGCTGGTCGCGATAGGCCTCCAGCGGGTAGCCGTTGCCATGGACGCCGCGCATCCACACCTGGTCGCCCACATCGAGGCCAAACAGCGCGTCGGTGACCTTGCCGACCTTGCGGATCAGCAGATCCACATAGCCATCGCCATAGTCGGAGACCGAGATGGGCGCTTCGCCGACGGTGGGCAGGGAGATCTCCACAAACTGGCCGTAGTGGACATCAAAGTCGCGGGAGACCCGAAAGTTCCACTCAAGCTCGGTGTGACGCTCGATGGCCAGAATCGTGTAGGCCTTGGGCAGCAGGCGGTTTTCGACCACTTCCTGCTGCTCTGCTGTTGCGGTTGGTTGGCACTGGCACATATCAGTTCGCCCCCTGAACGTTGTCGGCTGCGATGGTCTGTTCGACCACATCGGTCATCTTGTTGATGATGTTGCTAAAGGAGATGTAGTGCGGGCAGCGATCGTCGCAGCGGCCGCAGCCGACGCACATGTGCTCCTCTCCCTGACGGGCCTTGTAGTCGTTGACTTTGTGCAGGGCGCGATAACGCAGGCGTTCTCCATGCTTGGCACGAAAACCGTGGCCACCGGCCATGTCGCTGAAGCCATCCACCATGCAGCTGGCCCACTGGCGACGGCGCTCACCCTGCTTGGGGTTCTCCGCATAGGTGAGGTCGTGCACGCTGTAGCAGCTGCAGGTCGGGCAGGAGGTGGTGCAGCGGCCGCAGCCGATGCAGCGGCTGTCGTACTCGGCCCAGACTGGATGAGCGGTGAGGATCTGGCGAATGCGCCGGGGGTCGTCACAGACGCTGTCCGGGGTACGCACCTTGACCGGGTTGCTCTGGACAAACTCCGGGGTGAAGTCGTCTTGCTCACCCAGCTCGGCAAAGTAGCCGAGCAGTTCGGGATCTTTGACCTCGATGCGGGCTCCCTCATCGCTCAGACGAATGGCGGCGGCGTAGTCCCGGGTCTCATTGCTGCCCATGGCGACGCAGAAGCAGTTCTCGAAGCTCTCGCGGCACTCCAGCAGTACCAGCTTGAGCTTGCTGCGCAGCCGGGCGTAGTAGACGTCGCTGTTCTGGCCGTTCTTGAGATAGACCTGATCCAGCCGGCGCAGGGCGTGGATATCACAGCTGCGCAAGAACAGCAGGGTGGGTTTGGCCTCCACCTTTGATTCGCGCAGCTCCAGATTGTCGAAGTGGAACAGGGTCTGGGTGATGGGGAGCACCACCTCTTTCGGGGAGAAGTGGGACTTATCCTGCCACACCAGCTCGGCCGGATGGCGGATGCTGTGGTAGGTGACGTTGTCGGTGTCGGAGAAGCGGCCGCCCCGATATTCGGCCGCGGGCGCCATGATCCGGTAATCGGGCAACAGCCGCTCGAACAGCTGCGCCAGCGCGGGATGGGTGAGAAGAAACGACATAAATAAACACCTTGTATGAGGGTGAGATGCCCTGGCATAGGGATGAGGAGAGGGCCGATCAGAGTGTCTGGCACCTGTGCTGGCCGCGCTTGCCTCGCCACGGTCTGTTTTTATGACTCATGTTGCTCAACGGACCCGATTGTTGTTGTGGGCGGCGCGTGCGTCGCGGCAGGTCGGGTCATGCCTGTAAAACCCTTGTCAATTGAGCAGGGCGGCCTGATAGCCGGCGCACTTGCCCATCACGTAACCGAGTTCCAGCTTGTCGGGATCACGGGTAAAGCGGGAGACCGGGAAGTAGTCTGCCGGCGCGATCACCTCTATCTGGCAGTCCGCCGGCGGATGGGCGAT
Source organism: Aeromonas sp. QDB39 (assembly GCF_027707585.1). Lineage (NCBI taxonomy): Bacteria > Pseudomonadati > Pseudomonadota > Gammaproteobacteria > Aeromonadales > Aeromonadaceae > Aeromonas > Aeromonas sp. QDB39. The sequence continues at coordinate 53,278 of NZ_JAPCIV010000019.1, forward strand.
GAAATCGAGCGCCTCGTTGTAGCTGCGATCCCGCTGTTCCAGCGCCTGCGCCAGGGCGGGGCGGGTCTTGAGCAGGGTGCGGATCATCCAGGGGAAGGGCATCGGCTTGAGCCGATAGCCGAGCGGCTCGGAGAGGATCACCGTCAGCTGACGGGCGCCGCGCCGGTAGGCCTCGATCACCGGAATGGAGTCGGCCACCCCGCCATCGGTCATCGGCACCCCGTGCACCTCGGGATATTCGCGAGAGGCGAGGGGGATGGCACAGCTGGCGGGCAGCACTTCATTCATGTTCTCCGGTTTGACCCGGATGTACTCCGCCTTGCCAGTCAGGGTGTTGGTCACCACCGCGTAGAAGGGAATGCCGCTTTGCCGGTAGCTGTGTACGTCCAGCGGGTACTTGCGACAGCTGGTGTGCCATAGCCAGTGGATATCCACCAGATTGCCCCCCTTGGCGAAGCGCAGCGGATCCATGAACTCCTGGCGGCAGGCCAGCTCGGTCAGAATGTCGTGGCTGCGACCATGCTGGCTGGCGAGATAGGCCAGCAGGTTGGTGGCGCCCGCCGAGACGCCGATGGCAAAGTCGAAAGGGTGGTAATCGTGCTCGATGAAGGCATCCAGTACGCCGCTGGCGAAGATGCCGCGCATGGCGCCGCCTTCGACGACCAATGCGTGGGGAGAGATGGTTCTGTTCATATGGGGGCCTCATCGCTGAGCCGGCAGTGCCGAGTCGTGTCGAAAATGCCAGCGCGGGGCTGACGAGCGGAGTGGGGCCATTCTAGGCAGGGGATTTTGTTCGGTATATCTGTAAATTTTGAATCAGTCGTTTTGTTTTCATAAACAAAAGGGGGTGCTTGACTGCTTGTGAAGCAGGCCAGGAAGGGACTAGTATGGGGACGTTTTTATCCTCAGCCCCGGGAGCGGGGCCCCATCATCGCTGTCAGGGAGTACGCAATTCATGGCTCTGCTCAAACCGCCGGGGCTCAAGCCCGGCGATACCATCGGCTTTTTTTCTCCCTCCAGTGCGGCTACCGCCTGGGCGCCAAACCGCTTTGCCCGTGCCGGGGCGTTTCTGGAGGGGCAGGGCTTCAGACTCAAGGCGGGCAGCCTCACCGGCCAGCAGGATCACTGGCGATCCGGCTCCATCGCCGCCCGGGCTGACGAGCTCAATGCCCTGATTCGCGATCCAGCGGTGCGCTGCATCATGTCGGTGATTGGCGGCAACAACTCCAATTCCCTGCTGCCCTACCTTGATTTTGATGCGCTCAAGCGCGATCCCAAGATAGTCATCGGCTACTCCGACGTGACGGCCCTGCTGCTCGGCATTCATGCCCGCACTGGCCTCGTCACCTTCTACGGACCGGCGCTGGTGGCCTCTTTCGGCGAGCTCTCGCCGCTGGTGGACGAGACGCTGGCGGGCTTTCGCCAGATCTGTCAGGCCGGTGGTGGCGCCGTGCCCCACACCTTGCCGACCCCGGCGCAATGGACCGAGGAGCGGCTTGACTGGGAGAACCAGACCCGGGCCAAGCAGTGCCAACCAAACCGACTGATCTCGGTGGGCACCGGTCGGGTGCGGGGCCGGCTTATCGGCGGCAACCTCAATACGATGGCGGGGATCTGGGGTTCCCCCTATATGCCGGCCATCGAGCAAGGGGACATTCTACTGCTGGAGGACAGCCTCCATTTGGCGGCGACGGTGGAGCGCTCGTTTGCCCACCTCAAGCTGTGCGGGGTGTTTGATCGCATCGGTGCCCTGGTGCTCGGCAAACACGAGCTGTTCGACAGTCAGGGCAGCGGGCGGCGGCCGCTCGATATCCTGCTGGAGGTAGTAGGGGAGCCGACCTTCCCCATTCTGGCGGAGTATGACTGTGCCCACACCCACCCCATGCTGACCCTGCCCCTTGGCATCGAGGCGATGCTGGATCTCGATGCCCAGCGTCTCACCCTGTGCGAGCCCTGGCTCGGCGAGTGAGCCCGCTTTGGCTGCCATCGCTGCATCGGCAAATAGACAAAGAGGTCGCCTGGGCGACCTCTTTGTCATCTGTCCCGCGATAGCGGGGCTCAGGGCAGGGCGTCGGGCCGGAAGCTGGCGCGGATCTGCGGCACCAGGGGGGCGACATCGAATCCCTTCTCTTCTCCCAGCACCGGGTGGAGCAGGGCCAGATCCGGTATGGGGGTCATGTCGCCCGCCAGCAGCTGGCGAGTGGCCTGACCCATCTGATAGAGCTGGCGCACCGGGGCAAACTGGGTCGCCAGATTGAGGGAGTCATCGGCGCGGGCAAAGGCCATCATGGGGATCTGGTAGCTGGCATCGCGGGGCGGCTTGTCGCCGTGAATGCCCTTGCCGGCGGACATCAGGAACGGCTGGTGATCGCCAAAAGCCACCACCAGGTAGCGTTTGCCTGAGCGATCCAGGCTGGTGAGCAGATGCTCCAGCGAGGCCATGGCATCCACCACGCCGGTGTAGTAGGTGTTGAGCAGTTGGCGATCGGCGTCGCTCTGGTCCGGGCAGGCCTTGTCGAGCTGCTGGGCCTGGTAGCGATCCCCGTCGAAGGGGCCGTGCCCCTGCATGGTGACCGCGTAGGCAAACAGCGGCTGCTCATCCTGCTCGCTGCGTTTGAGCAGGTGGTCGATCAACGCATCATCAGAGATATAGAGCCCCTTGTGTTCGAGCGTGGTGAAGCGGGTGTCGAACCAGCGCTCTTCATAGCCAAGGGCCGGGATCGCCTTGGCACGGCCCCAGAATTTCTCCACATAGGGGTGGGCAAACAGGGTCTGGTAGCCACTTTGCTTCGCACTTTGCGCCAGGCCCGGCACCTGCTCCGACAGGTAGTAGTAGGGCACCACCCCCTGTTTGAGCAGCCCCACCGGCAGGCCGGTGTTCATCTCGAACTCCGCCAGTACCGTCATGCCGCCGGTGGTGGGGGAGTGGATGGTCTTGTGCCACTGCTGCACGCTGGCCGGCAGGCTCAGGGTGGGGGGCGGCGCGCAGATTTTGCCCTGCCAGCCGAGCCAGAGGGATTCATATTGCAGCACGATCACCAGATCGAAGCGGGGCGGCTGGCTCAGGCTGACGTGGCTGAGCTGAGGGGTGAACTCGTTGATCTGCAAGGGATAGCGAAACACGCTGCCACTTTGCAGCATCTCGTCCACCAGGTTGAACAGATAGAGGCCGGGCCCCGAACGGATGATGTCTCTGTGGTAGTTGACCGCTCTGTCCACGTAGCGAATGTTGGGCCCCAGCAGCTTGTTGCCGGTCTGGGTGGCGAACACGCACAGCGCAAAGAAGGCGGCGGTGGCGGCCAGGGTGCGCAGGATCCAGCGCGACAGGGCGAAGCGCCAGCACAAGAAGAGGGCGAGTGCGCCGCCCAGCAGCGGCAGCACCGGGTGCTGCTCCAGCAGGATGCGCAGCAGCGCCACCAGGTTGCCGAGATCGTCTCCCCCGAGCGGTACCCCGTAGATGGCGATCTTCATGAAATTCGCCAGCAGCCCGATGCCGGACAGCGCCGTGAACACCAGCCCCATGTAGAGGTTGAAGCCCGCCAGCGCGCAGAGGCTCCAGCCTAGTACCATGCTGCCCCAGGCGAGGTAGTAGTGCTCCGGGCGAAAGCCTGACCAGAGCAGAAATTCCCCCAGCTTGAACACCACGAAGCCGTGCAGCAGCACGAAGGTGAGGTTGCCGAGCAGCAGGCTGCCGGCGATGCGCCAGCGCAGATTGCGCCTGAGGGTGGGCAGCACCACCTTCAGCACGGCGGCGCTCAGGGCCAGTACCAGCAGCAGGCTGGTGCAGAGATAGGTGAGGTTGAAACCCCGCTCCGGCAGGGTCTGCAGGATCTGGCTGAATTCACCGCTCTCGGGCCTCTCCTTGAGCAGCAGGCCGATCCGCAGCTGATAGCGGCTGGCCAGGGCGTCGTCGGGGGCCCGCAGGGTGCTGTTGAGATCCAGGGTGCAGCGTCCCTTGCGGCACAGCTGGCGCTTGTCCACCGGCTGGCTCAGCTGATCGATGCGCTCGCCCCTCTCATTGAGCAGCTCCACCCTGACCTTGTCACCCTCCTGCAGCGGCCCGCGCAACTGCCACTGGCTGCGCACCACCAGATAGAGGCCGCGGCTGTCGCTCTTGTAGAGCAGGGCGTGACGGGTGAGGGTGGCGATGGGGTTGTCCGCCGGCCCCAGTACCAGCGGCTGGGCCCGGCCGAGCCAGCTGGCGGGGTTGATCTGCGGTAGCAACAGGGTCAGCAGCAGCAGCGCGGCCAGCATGGCGAGCAGCACGGAGGGCAGAGCGGGCACCCTAGCTGACAAGCGCGCTGAAGTGGGGGCTTTCATATGGGCTCATCCTTTGAGCGAGTGATGATGAAACATGGCTGCTGCATTTAATTTGACCCGATGGTGATGGGCTTGTTCCTTGTTGTCAATTTAATGACCGAACAATGAACATTGCGTGACCGTGAAACCATGCAAACTGTGATCCCGATCCGGGGGCCGCACTCATTCTGTGATGAAAGCGTCATCATGGCGCTTTGCCACTGGCCTGCCTCTGCCTTGCTGCTTAGTCTCTCAATATGGATGGAGGTACATGTATGAATCCCAAAGTAGCGGCACGTCAGGCAAGATTGCTCCGCATGCTGGAGAGCAAACAGGAGATCCGGATCGGGCGCGAGCAGGACTGTCCCTTGTCCGTGGCCAAGCTGGTGCGACTCAAGGAGGATCATCCGGCGGTGCTCAAGGTCTATCGTCACGGCCTCACCGCCGAGGTGTTCCACCTCAAGGTGGAGGGACATCACTGGTGCCTGAAGCGGCGCCGGCACGACTCCCTGGTGGCCAACGTGGACGGCAGAACCGCTTTCCTGACCGAGCTGGAGCGCCGCCGCGAGATAGAGGCCCTGCGGGAGTTGCACCCCACCATCCTGGCCAACGTGGTCTGTACCTGTTTTGGCTCGGCCCGCGCCGGCGTGCTGGTCTCTCCCTGGCTGCGGGGCGTGCCGGTGCATGAACTGAACGAGCGCAACCTGGCGCAGATGCTGGCGGTGCAGGCGGAGCTGGCCCATTGGGGCTGGTTCGACTGGGATCCGAGCCCCGGCAACCTGCTCGACGACGGCCAGCAGATCAGCGTGTTCGACTTTGGCTACATGTGGCCCTTTGACCCCCGCCATGAATTCAACTCCAACGGCCTCACCGATCCCGCATTTCACGTACCGGAGCGGCTGGAGACCCGCACCCTCTCGGGCCTGTGGCTTGACGAGCCGGATCCGCTGCCGCAGTTTCGTTACTGGCGCGGCCTGTGTATCAATTGGGCGCAGCGGGAGCTGCAACACCTGACCCGGGAGGGGGCGAGCGCACCGGTGCTGGCCCGCTTGCAGAGCCTGCTGGGGGAGTGGCGTTCGGCGCTGGCCAGCGAGGAAGCGCTGGCTGCCAACTGGTGGCGCGACATGTATCGCAGCCACCGGCTCGACATTGCCGACGATCTCAGCGGCAAGAGCTGCGGCCCGCTCACTCTGCGCCGGCTCGACTGGTTGCAGCAGGCGGTGACCGAACACTTCGCCGAGCTGGTGGACAACCTGGGCCCCGACGAGGCGGGCTTAAGTCAGGTGGCGCTGCTGAGCCGGCTGGAAGGGCTGCGCGAGGAGATCCGGGCCAACCTGCTGCCGGTACCGACCCTGGTGGGCTAGGGAGAACCGCACTTAGATTCCATCTGCGTATCACCTTATATAAAAAGAGGGGCCAGCCGGCCCCTCTTTTTTATTTCCATGCGGTGTCAGTACATCAGTCGAGCAGCTCCTGGTGGAGGCGGTTGACGATATGGCCCGCCTCGTCCTCCTTGACCAGGAAGCAGAGGTTGTGGGCGCTGGCGCCGTAACAGATCATGCGGATGTTGTGCTCGCGAATGGCGTCAAAGACCTGACTGCCCACCCCGGCTGCTTCGCTCATCCGGTTGCCGATCAGCGCCACCAGCGCCAGCCCCGTCTCCACCTGCACCTTGCACAGCTGGCCAAGCTCCGCCAGCACCTTGTCGCCGAGGATGGGCTCACCGTTGCTCTGGCTGCCGGTGTGATCCAGGGTGAGCGACACGCTCACCTCCGAGGTGGTGATGAGATCCACCGAGATGCGGTGGCGGGCCAGGATGCCGAACACCTCGGCCAGAAAACCGTAGGCGTGGAACATGTTGAGGCTGTGCAGGGTGACCAGCACCTGGTTGCGGCGCAGGGCCACGGCGCGAAACAGTGGATTGGTGCGAGTGCTGGCGCGGATCCAGGTGCCGCCGGCGGCCGGATCCTTGCTGGAGCCGACAAACACCGGGATGTCCTGGCGCACCGCCGGCTGCAAGGTGGCCGGGTGCAGCACCTTGGCGCCGAAGGTGGCCATCTCGGCCGCCTCCACGAAGCTGATTTCGGGGATGGGGCGGGCGCGGGTGACCAGGCGCGGATCCGTGGTGTAGATGCCGGGCACGTCGGTCCAGATCTCGATGGTTCCGGCGTCGAGCGCCTCGGCCAACAGGGCCGCGCTGTAATCAGAGCCGCCCCGGCCGAGGGTGGTGGTGCGCCCATCGCCGTCGGCACCGATAAAGCCCTGGGTGATGATGAGGCTGTCGCCAAGCAGGGGGCCCAGCGCGGCCTGGCAGAGGGCGCGGGTGGCGGCCAGATCCACGCTGGCCTTGCCAAAGCGGCTGTCGGTGCGCAGCAGCTGGCGCGCATCCTGCCAGCAGGCTTTCACGCCGCGCTGGCGCAGCAGTTCGGTAAAGAGGCGGGTGGACATCAGCTCGCCGCAGGCGATGAGCCTGTCGGCCAGCTCGGCATCGGTGTGCAGATGGGCCTGGCGTGCCATGGTGCGGATCTCGCCGAGCTGGCCGTGGATGAGGTCACTCAGATCGCCTGAGTCGCCCAGCTCCGTCAGAATGGCCTGCTGGATCTCGGTGAGCCTGGCCAGTTGCGCCTCCTGGCCCGCCTCGTCCAGATCGCCCTGAGCCAGTGCCACCAGCAGATTGGTGACACCGGCGCTGGCACTCAGCACCACCACCCGGGTGGCCGGGTTGGCCAGCACCACATCGGCGCAGTTGTTCATGGCTGCCGCGTTGGCGACGCTGGTTCCGCCAAACTTGGCGACATTGATCGGGCTCATTGCTTACTCCTGTCTTAATATGAAAATCCGGATCCATCGGGCAAAAAGAGAGGAGGAGGCTGAAAATGGCAGGAATGATCGAAGCTATCCCGGCCAGAAGCACTCCACCCGCAGAGCCCATCCCGTACCCGCCCCTGACGGGGCGCGGTGGGGGATGACCACTACCGATGACAACCCGGGGGATTCAGCCCCCGCAGCCGACACTGAGGTATCCAGTTGCCTCAGATGTCTCGGCGCTGCTCCCCCTGACCCAAGTTCACCGGACACTGGTGTCCTCCCTCGGGCTGCCTGGGCAGCGCTCCTCTTCTGGCTCCACCAGGGCGGTGGAGTGCATTTAGAAATACCTTGCGTTGGATTGCACTGTCAATCGAGTTTGTGAAAAAGTTAAAAAAGTCAGTCAAGCCAACGCAAAATCAATTACTTATACGATTGTCTTTGACAAAACCTTGGAGCGACGCTGCCAGTTGTAGAGGCGCTGGCGCGCCACCGGCAGATCTTCCACCTCCAGCGGATCAAAGCCCCGTTCCCGGAACCAGTGGATGGAGCGGGTGGTGAGCACGAACAGGCGGCGGATGCCGAGCCGTTTGGCCCGCTCAGCCACCTTGGTCACCAGCTGATCCCCCCGGTTGGAGTTGCGGTAATCGGGGTGGATGGCGACGCAGGCCATCTCCGCCATCGCCTCTTCCATGAAGCAGTAGAGCGCCGCGCAGCCGATGATGAGGCCGTCGCGCTCTATGATGGTGAACTTGTCGATCTCCATCTCCAGCTGCTCGCGGGAGCGGCGCACCAGAATACCTTCCTCCTCCAGCGGGCGGATGAGATCCAGGATGCCACCGATGTCCTCGATAGTGGCGGCGCGCGCCTGCTCGGCGCTTTCCCGCACGATCTGGGTGCCGAGACCGTCGCGGCTGAACAGTTCCTGCAGCATGGCGCCGTCATCCTGATAGCTCACCAGGTGGGAGCGGGGTACGCCGCCGCGGCAGGAGGCGATGGCCGCACGCAGATAGCGGGCGGTGCCGGACATCTCTTCCCCCGCCTGCTCCAGCTCCACCAGCAGCTCTTCGGCCTGTTCGGGGAAGAGCTCGGAGATGGCTTCGCCGTGGCGGTCCATCACCCCCTGGGTGCTGCTGAAGCAGATGAGTTTGTCCGCTTTCAGATCCACAGCCACCCGGCGGGCTACCTCTTCCGAGCTCAGGTTGAAGCTCTCGCCGGTGACCGAGCAGCCGATGGGGGAGATGAGCACCAGGCTCTTCTGATCCAGCTGGCGGGTGATCCCCTCCACGTCGATGCGGCGTACCCGGCCGCTGTGGCAAAAATCGATGCCGTCATCCACCCCGAGCGGCTGGGCGGTGACGAAGTTGCCGCTCACCACGCTGATGCGGGCACCCTGCATTGGTGTGTTCGCGAGCCCCATGGAGAGCTGGGCGGTGATGTCGTACTGCAAGCCGCCGCACACCTGCTTGATGATGGCGAAGCTCTCGTCATCGGTGACCCGGATCCGCTTGTGGTACTGGGCCTCAATGCCGGCACGGGCCAGCGCCTCGTCGTTCTGCGGACGGGAGCCGAATACCAGCACCAGGCGAATACCCAAGGTCTGCAGCAGGGCGATATCGCTGACGATGTTGGCGAAATTGGGGTGGCAGAGGGCTTCCCCCCCCATCATCAGCACGAAGGTGGCGCCTCTGTGCACATTGACGTAGGGGGTAGACTGCCGAAAGGCATAGACCAGGCTGGGTTCGCGTTCACGCACTTGAGGCTTCTTCCATAAAAAAACAGCAACGGGCTCAATATATGAAAATAAATTCACAAATCAAGATTAAATATTGATTTTGCGCGATTTTGTCATCGGCACGGCCAGGCGGTTCGAACAGCGGCGACACCAGGCAGGGCAGGGGGTCAGCGGTGTGAGGGTACGCCTCAGGTTGATCCCGGCCCATAAACTGTTATCTTCGATATTCCTTTTCGTCAGCTGTGCTATCGCACAGGTTTTTATACAAGGACAGGGTGCATGGAACAGATTATTTCGCCGGCAGACGCGCTGCCGGGACGCCGCGAGGCGATGGTGATTGGCCAGCAGCATGCGGTCAATGGTCACCCGACTCAGGGACCCTGGCCTGAAGGGATGGCGGTGGCCTGGTTTGGCATGGGCTGTTTCTGGGGTGTGGAGCGCCTGTTCTGGCAACAGCCCGGGGTTTACTCCACCGCAGCCGGCTATCAGGGCGGGGTGACCCAGAATCCCACCTACAAGGAGGTGTGCAGCGGGCTGACCGGCCATGCCGAGACGGTGCAGGTGGTGTTTGATCCCAAGGTGATCAGCTACGGCGATCTGCTCAAGCTGTTCTGGGAGCAGCACGATCCGGCCCAGGGCATGCGCCAGGGCGGTGACATCGGTACCCAGTACCGCTCCGTCATCTTCTTCGGGGATGACACCCAGGAGGCAATTGCCCAGCAGAGTCTGGCCGCCTACCAGCAGGCGATGACGGCCAGCGGTGACGGGCGCACCATCACCACCCGCATTCTGCCGCTGGCGCCCTTCTATTACGCCGAGGATTACCATCAGCAATATCTGGAGAAGAATCCGGACGGGTATTGCGGCCTGGGTGGCATCGGCGTCTGCCTGCCACCGAGCCTCAACCGCTAGGTGAAGATGACGGGTATCTGTTACTTGTCATTGATTGTAAAAAGAAAAAGGCCGCGTTTGCGGCCTTTTTATCGGGTTTTGTCAGGAGAGTGAAAAAAATCATAAAAAAATGTGTCATGGGCGGGAACTAAATTGAACCCGCTTTGCCTAACCTAGTAGCCACCATGGATGGCGGCTAAGACCAGACACATTTCTTGCCTCGAAAATTCATAAAAGTCATTGAAAAGCTTGATGAGTTGAAATGATAGCAAGCAGGGCTGCCCGTTGAAGGCGGCCCTTTTCATGTTTGCGGTGCGGACAAATTTGCGAGGGAGTGGCGAACTTGGCGTTCGCCATTGTGATCAGCTGATGGCGCCGTCAAACAGGTTCTTGATGAGGTCGATGAACTCTTCGAGGAAGGCTTTCTGCTCCGGGGTCGGGGCGCGCAGCCAGACGGCGGAGAGCACCTCTTCCAGATCGGCCACCACCGCATCGGCTTCCTGCATGATCACGAAGCGCAACTTGGGATCGAGCTGCGGATTCTGCTCGCAGATGGCCATCAGGTTGCTGGCCACCCGGCCGCTCACCAGATCTTCGATGGTCTGTTCACCACTGCTCTGTTGCTGGGTTTCAAACAGTCCCAGACTCTCCACCAGATACTCAATCAGGGCGATATAGCCTTCGCTTTCTACAACCATGGCGGCCTCAATCCTCAACAATACGAAAAAACTGTGCGTATTTTAGTGGCTGGACCTAGCTTGGCAAGCGGCAGTGCAGGCGATAACGGATAAAACCGACCCCGCCGCGCTCCACGCTCTCCAATCCGGTCAGCTCAAAGCCATACCGTAAAAATAGCCCATAGCTGAAGGCGCTGGCTTCCGTTGTCAGCTGTGTGAGGCCGAACCGTTTTGCCTCGGCGAGGGCCGCAGCCAGCAGCAGGCCGCCATAGCCCCGGCGCGGGTGATCGGCGCTCACATAGAGCAGGCTGAGGTGGCCATCCTGGCTCAGGGTGACGAAACCGAGTGGCTCGCCGCCTTGCTCCAGCACCCAGCCGTGGTGCTCGCGCAGCTGGCCGGCAAAGCCGGGATGATGGGCGCCGAGGGCCCACTGCTCCACCTGCTCCGGGCTGTAGTGCTGCGGGCCAATCCTTCGCACCGACTGCTCGAACAGGGCGCAAAGGGCGGGGATGTGTTGCTCGTTCAGCTGGACGAGTCTGGGCTCTGCCGCCATGGCGGGGCTCATCGCTGCGGCGCCTGCGGACGCTTGGCCTTGGGCAGACCGGCCACCACCCGCTCGTAGGAGTGATGCACCCAGCCCTGCCAGAGATCGTCGGCCAGGCCGTCGCTGAAGGTGACCGTGTTCCAGTGTTGCTTGTTCATGTGCCAGCCCGGTTTGACCTCGGGGTGGAGTTCGCGCAGCAGCAGGGCCAGCTCGGGTTCGCACTTGAGGTTCAGGCGCAGCGGCTCGGCCTGCCAGTCCAGCAGGGCAAACATCTTGCCGGCGATGCGATAGACCAGGATCTCTGGGCCGAAGGGGGTATCCTCCTGAGCGCCCGGCAGGGTCAGCAGAAAGGATCTCAAACGGGTCAACTCCATGGTCATGCTCCTCGCCGCTTGCGGTGCAAACGTATTAGTCGGGTGAAAAAATCTGCTAAGATGCGCGCCTACTATACCCCAATGCCGTTGATGAGGGAGTCGCAAGATGTTGTATCACAAGACCTTCGAGCTGGGTCCCGAGCGGGATTGGGTAGTCTTCGTGCACGGGGCGGGCGGCAGCTCCTCCATCTGGTTCAAGCAGTTGCGCGCCTATCGCGAACATTTCAACGTGCTGCTGCTGGATCTGCGCGGCCACGGCCAGTCCCACAAGCTGCAGCAGGTGATCAAGGGTCACTACAGCTTTCGGGCGGTGACCGAGGATATCCTGCAACTGCTCGATCACCTCAATATTCGCCGCGCCCACTTCGTCGGCATCTCCCTTGGCACCATCCTCATTCGCCATCTGGCGGAGCTCTGTCCCGAGCGGGTCAAGAGCATGGTGTTGGGCGGCGCCATTTTGCGGCTCGACATCCGCTCGCGGGTGCTGGTGCAGCTCGGCCGCCTCGGCCAGCACATCCTGCCTTACATGTGGCTCTACCGGCTGTTTGCCTTCATCATCATGCCGCGCCAGCACCATCAGGAGTCGCGCAACCTGTTCGTGCGCGAGGCGCGCAAATTGTGCCAAAAAGAGTTCAAGCGCTGGTTTCGCCTCGCCACCGAGGTGAATCCCCTGATGCGTTACTTCAAGGAACGGGCCCTGCCCATTCCGACCCTCTATGTGATGGGGGAGGAAGATCACATGTTCCTGGCGCCGGTGCGCGAGCAGGTGGCGCGCGATCCCTACAGCCGGCTCGAGATCATCGACGGCTGCGGCCACGTCTGCAACGTGGAGCGGCCCGAGCACTTCAACCGCCAGTCGCTGGCCTTTCTCACCGCCCAGCCCGGCTGAATTAGCTCCAGCCGCCGCTTTGATGCGGCCCTGGTGGCTTGAGCCTGCGAGGTCATGTCAGGTGTTGGCCGCCAATCACCGGGTGCTAGTCCACTACTACCCGGCCGGCTGAGCCCTTGGTTACCCTGTGACTCCCATCACCAAGGAGTCCCTATGACCAAACTCGTCCACACCATGATCCGGGTTCGTGACCTGGACAGATCCGTGCGTTTCTACCGCGAGGCCCTCGAGCTGGCGGTGCGGGATCACTTCCCCTTCGACGGTTTTTCCCTCACCTACCTTGCCAATGACCAGAGTGGTTTCGAACTCGAATTGACGCACAACCAGGGTCAGGCCGAGCCTTACAGCCATGGCAACGGCTATGGCCATCTGGCGGTGACGGTGGCAGACATCGAGGCGGCGCATCAGCGCCTGACGGCACTGGGTCTGGCCCCTGCGTCGGTCAAGGCGATGCACCATGAGGGCACCCTGCTGGCCCGGCTGTTCTTTTTGACCGACCCCGACGGTTACCAGATCGAGTTCATCGAGCGGGCCGGCCGCTTCGCCTGAGCTTGAAGCGTGGAATTGGAAGGGGCCGCAGCCCGGTGCTGCGGCCCTTTTTTCATAAGGAAGGAAAAGGCTCCTCAGGCGGCGACGTCCGGCTCCTGTCTTGCTTCCAGATGAACCAGGCAGGAGCAGCGCAGCAGGGAGGCAAAGTTGCTCATCTCCATGCCGTTGCCGAGCGCCTCCTGATAGAGCTCGGAGAGAAACAGCCCCATGGAGCGCCCCTGGGCCTGGCAGAGCTGCTCCAGGATGGTCCAGAACTTGTTTTCCAGCCGGATGCTGGTGCTGTGGCCGCAGATCCGCACCGAGCGGGTGGTGCAGGCGTAGTGAGTGGGATCCTGGCCGGAGAAGACTGTGCACATGGGCTTGTCCTGAGCGGTAAAGGGGAGGGCCATGGTAGGCAACTCTGCCGTCCGGGTCAAAAAAGCCCCCCGTCAGCCAAAATAGTGGGCGATGTCGAGGTAGCGCTGGCGGATGTGCTCGATCAGCAGCCGGATCTTGCGCGGCGGCTGGCGGGTAAAGGGGTAGACGGCGTAGATGCCGAGCTTCTTGCCTACCTGATCGGGGAAGAGATCCACCAGCTCGCCGTTCATCAGATCGTGATAGACCAGGCAGCGCGGCACATAGACGATGCCGCGCCCCCCCAGCGCCGCCTTGCGCAGAGCGCCGGCGTTGTCGGTGCAAAAGCTGCCCGACACCGACAGCAGATAGTTGCCCTCTTCCCCCTTGAAGGCCCACTCCGAGGCCCCCGTGCTCTGGTAGGCGTAGCGCAGGCAGTTGTGGGTGAGCAAGTCTGACGGCTCGCGCGGCGCCCCGAAGCGGCGCACATAGGCGGGGGCGGCGCAGATCACCCACTGGGAGTCGAGGATGTGGCGGGCAATCAGGCTGGAGTCATCCAGATAGCCGGTGCGAATGACCAGGTCGAACCCCTCTTCCACCAGATTGACGAAGCGGTTGTCCAGCGACATCTCCACCGTGAGCCCAGGGTGTTGCTGGCAAAAATCGGCTACCGCGTCGGCCAGCAGCAGCTCGCCGGAGATGGTGGGTACCGACATCCGCACATGGCCGCTCACCTTTTCACCAAAACCCGCCACCGCGTCGAAGGCGTCCAGTGCGGCGGCCTTCACATTTTTGGCACCCTGATAGAGCTCCTTGCCCGCCTCGCTCAGGGTGAGCCGGCGGGTAGTGCGATAGAGCAGCTGCACCCCGAGTTCTTCCTCCAGGCGCCCGATCCGTTTACTAACTACCGAATTTGTCAGGGAGTTTTGTTCAGCCACCTTGCTGAAGGAGCCGGCCTCCACCACCTGGGCGAAGAGGATGAGGTCGTCAGTACTGGCCATATTGATCAACTTTTGGAACGAATGTTGTTCATTATTTCCATATATCGCGAAAAAGGAACAGGGTAAGGTCACGTCCGCTTAACAAAACAACAACAAGGTGCGCCTCTGCACCGCTCGGACAAGGACGCAATGATGACAGACACCCTGCTGGCCCTGGTGGCCTTCTCGCCGATCCTGGTGGCCGCCGTGCTGCTGGTCGGCCTCAACTGGCCCGCCAAGCGCGCCATGCCCGTCGCCTTTTTGTTGACCGTGTTCATCGCCCTGTGGGGCTGGCAGATGAGCCCGACCCGGGTCTTTGCCTCCACCCTGCAGGGGCTGGTGATCACGGTGACCGTGCTCTGGATCGTGTTCGGCGCCATCCTGATGCTCAACACCCTGAAACACACCGGCGCCATCAGCGCCATTCGCGGCGGCTTTACCAACATCTCGCCGGACCGGCGCATCCAGGCCATCATCATCGCCTGGTGCTTCGGCGCCTTTATCGAAGGGGCCTCCGGTTTTGGCACCCCGGCCGCCATCACCGCGCCGCTGCTGGTGGCCATCGGCTTTCCGGCGCTGGCCGCGGTGCTGCTCGGCATGATGATCCAGTCCACCCCGGTGTCGTTCGGCGCGGTGGGCACCCCCATTTTGGTGGGGATCAACAAGGGGCTCGACAGCCAGTCCATCGGCCAGACCCTGAGCGCCGGGGGCAGCAGCTGGGAGGTCTACCTACAGCAGGTGACCACCAATGTGGCCCTGATTCACGCCGTGGTCGGCACCCTGATGCCGGTGCTGATGGTGATGATGCTCACCCGCTTTTTCGGCCGCCATCGCAGCTGGACCGAGGGGCTCGCCATCCTGCCCTTTGCGATTTTTGCCGGGCTCGCCTTCACCGTGCCCTATGCCCTGACCGGCATGCTGCTGGGCCCCGAGTTCCCGTCCCTCATCGGCGGCCTGGTGGGGCTGGCCCTGGTGGTGACGGCGGCGCGAGCCGGTTTTCTGGTGCCAAAAACCAGCTGGGATTTTGCCCCCGAGCAGGAGTGGCCCGCCGAGTGGCTGGGCTCCCTCAAGCTCGATCTCAAAGAGGCCGCCGCCTGTCCCATGTCCTTGTTGCTGGCCTGGCTCCCCTATGTGGCGCTGGCCCTCTTGCTGGTGGCCAGCCGGGTGAGCCCGGAGTTCAAGGCCAGCCTCCTGTCGGTGAGCCTCGCCTTCACCGACCTCCTGGGGGAGAAGGGGGTCAGCGCCTCCATTGAGCCGCTCTACCTGCCGGGGGGCCTGCTGGTGCTCTGCTCCCTGCTCGCCACCTTGCTGCAATCGCGCTCCCTCGCTCCCTTCGGGCGGGCGCTGGGGGAGTCCAGCCGCACCCTGATCGGCGCCGGCTTCGTGCTGATCTTCACCGTGCCCATGGTGCGCATCTTCATCAACTCCGGCGTCAACGGGGCGGATCTCGCCAGCATGCCGGTGACCACCGCGAATTTTGCCGCCGGGCTGGTGGGGGAGTTCTTCCCGGCGCTCAGCGCCACTATCGGCGCGCTGGGGGCCTTTATCGCCGGCTCCAACACGGTGTCGAACATGATGTTCAGCCAGTTCCAGTTTGAAGTGGCGCAGACCCTGGGGGTCTCCACCGCCGCCATGCTGGCGCTGCAGGCGGTGGGTGCGGCCGCCGGCAACATGATTGCCATTCACAACGTGGTGGCGGCGTCGGCCACCGTGGGGCTGCTCGGTCGTGAGGGGGCGACGCTGCGCAAGACGGCGCTGCCGACCCTCTACTACCTGCTGGCCACCGGCCTTATCGGGCTGGCGCTCATGTACAGCTTCCACATCTCGGACGTCCTGCTGCAGTTGAAGTAAAGGAGAGCAAGTGATGAAGGTAATTCGGGTCTATCCGGCCAAGCCGGCCGATGTCTATCTCTACGCCACCTGTCTGGTGGACCTGTTCGACCCGGTAGCGGGGCTCGATGCCATCGCCCTGCTCGAGCGGGAAGGGATAAGGGTGCACTTTGTCGAGAAACAGACCTGCTGCGGGCAGCCGGCCTACACCTCGGGCCATGAAGAGGAGGCGCGCCAGGTGGCGCAAAGCCAGATGGCGCTCTTCCCCGAGCCCTGGCCGGTGGTAGTGCTGTCGGGCTCCTGCGGCGGCATGATGCACCATCACTATGCGCGCCTCTTTCCAGAGAGCTCCGAGGTGGCGGCGTTTTGCGAGCGGGTGTTCGAGCTCACCGAGTTCCTGGCCCAGGTCTGCCGGGTGCGCTGGCACGGGGTGGGGAGGGCAAGCATCGTCATGCACACCTCCTGCTCGGCCCGGCGCGAGATGCAGGTGCACAGCCGGGCCCGTGCCCTGCTGGGCCAGCTCGATGGGGTCACCTTGCATGAGCAGGCCTACGAGAGCGAGTGCTGCGGCTTTGGCGGCACCTTCTCGGTGCGCCATCCCCACATCAGCCAGGCCATGGTGGAGGACAAGACCCGCCACCTGCTGGCCACCGGCGCCGACACCCTGGTGAGCGCTGACTGGGGGTGCCTCTTGAACATCAAGGGGTCCCTGGCCTATCAGGGCAAGACACTGCCCGCCATGCACCTGGCCAGCTTCCTGCTCGCCCACAGCGAGCCGGTGGCGCAGTGCTTACAAGAGCCAAAACAGGAGGCCCATCATGAGTGAGCACGCCAAGTATTCGCCGCGCCGCTTCCATCCCCAGGCCGAGGCGGCCCTGGCCGACCCCGTGCTGCGCCAGAACTTTCGCGGCGCCATGGATTACCTGCGCGCCAAGCGCCGCGACGCCTTCGCCGATCCCGCCGAAGAAGCGGCGGTGCGCAATGCGGCGGAGCAGATCCGCCAGCGTTGCCTCTCGCGCCTGCCCGATCTTTTGGTGCAGCTCGAAACCAACTGCGAGCGCAACGGCATCCGGGTGCACTGGGCCCAGACGCCGGCGGAGGCCAACGCCATCATCCTTCGCATCGCCCAGCAACATGGGGTGAGCAGCATCGTCAAGGGCAAGTCCATGGTGAGCGAGGAGGTGGGCTTCAACCACGAGATGGCGCGCCACGGCATCCGCTGCCTTGAGAGCGACATGGGGGAGTTTATCGTCCAGCTCGACGGCGACACCCCGTCCCACATCATCATGCCCGCCATCCACAAGAACAAGCAGGAGGTGAGCGACACCTTCGCCGGCAACCTGGCGGATTTCACCCCCACCACCGACGTGGACGAGCTGATCCAGACCGGGCGGCGGGCCTTGCGCGAAGAGTTTCGCCGCGCCGGCATGGGGCTCTCCGGCGTCAATTTCGCGGTGGCCGAAACCGGCAGCCTCTGTCTGGTGGAGAACGAGGGCAACGGGCGCATGTGCACCACGGTGCCGAAAGTCCATGTGGCCATCACCGGCATCGAGAAGGTGGTGGAGTTTTTATCCGACGTGCCACCCCTTTACAGCGCCCTGACCCGCTCGGCCACCGGCCAGGCCATCACCACCTACTTCAACGTCATCAGCGGCCCGCGCCGGGCAGGGGAGCTGGACGGCCCGGACGAGGTGCACCTGGTGCTGCTCGACAACGGCCGCAGCCAGGCTTATCGGGACGAGGAGCTGCGCAAGACCCTGCAGTGCATCCGCTGCGGCGCCTGTATGAACCACTGCCCGGTCTACACCCGCATCGGCGGCCACGCCTATGGCACCATCTACCCGGGCCCCATCGGCAAAATCATCTCCCCCCACCTGCTGGGGCTGGAAAGCACGAGCGATCTGGTGACTGCCTCGAGCCTGTGCGGTGCCTGCGGCGAGGTGTGCCCGGTGCGCATTCCCATTCCCGACCTGTTGCAGCGCCTGCGCCGAGAGGCCAAACACGACGCACAGCCCGGCCACGAACCGTTGGCGGGGCAGGGGGCGGCCAAGAGTCGGCTCGAGACCCTTGCCATGCAGGGCTTTGCTTTCGCCGCCACTCACCCGCGCCTCTATCACGCCGCGACCGGTGTCGCCGGTCGCCTACGGGGGCTGATGCCAAAGCATCTGGGCTCCTGGACCCAGTGCCGCGAAGCCCCCAAACCCGCCCCCCAGAGCCTGCACGCCCTGCTGCGCCAGAAGAAGAAGGAGTCCTGAGATGTCGAGCAAAGAGGCCATATTAAGTCGCCTGCGCGGCGCCGCCACCCCCCTTGCCCACACTCCCCATGGATGGCAGCCCTGGCGCGGGGAGGATGGCAGCGCGCGGCGCGAGCGCTTTGTTGCCGGGATCAGCGCCAGCCACGCCGAGATCCTCACCGTCAAGGAGGCAAATCTTGCCCGGGATCTGGCCGTCTGGCTGGATGGGGAAGCAATAACGCATCTGGCCTGTGGCCAGGGCGGCCGCTGGCAGGCGGCGGTCGCGGTCGCCTGTGCCGGGCGCTCTGTGCTGACCCCGGCGGGCGAGTTCGCGAGCTGGAAAGACGATCTGTTTGACGTTTGTCAGGCGGGCATCACCCACTGCGCGGGGGCCATCGCCGATACCGGCACCCTGGTGTTGCTGCCAGATGGCGGCGAGCCGCGCACCCTATCCCTGGTGCCCCCTTGCCATATCGCCCTGCTGGCGGCCTCCACCATCGCCGACAACCTGGCGGGGCTGGTGGCGGCAGGGCACTGGCAGCAGGCCATGCCCACCAATCTGTTGCTGGTTTCCGGCCCCTCCAAGACCGCCGACATCCAGCAGACCCTGGCCTACGGCGCCCACGGCCCGAGCCGCCTGTTGGTAGTGTTGGTGGAGGATTGCTGATGCGCTGGAACCAGTTTGACGCCGCCGTGCTCTCGTGCATCCCGCCGGAGCGGCTGGTGAGCGACCCGGATCTTCGGCTGGCCCACGGCACGGACGCCAGCTTCTACCGGCTGGTGCCCGAGCGCATCGTGCGCCTCGACTCCCTCGATGAAGTGCGCTTTGTGCTGGCGGTGTGCCGCGAATTGCACCTGCCGTGCACCTTTCGCGCCGCCGGCACCAGCCTCTCGGGCCAGGCCCTGAGCGATTCGGTGCTCATCACCCTGACCGACAGCTGGCGCGGCCACCGCATTCTGGACGAGGGCGCCCGCATTGCCCTGCAACCCGGGGTGATCGGCGCCGATGCCAACCGCTATCTGGCGCCTCTGGGCCGCAAGATTGGGCCGGATCCCGCCTCCATCAACGCCTGCAAGCTCGGTGGCATCGCCGCCAACAACGCGAGCGGCATGTGTTGCGGCACCGCCCACAACAGCTATCACACCCTGCACGCCATGACCCTGCTGCTGGCCGATGGCACCGTGCTGGACAGTGGCGATCCCCACAGTCGCGCCGTCTTGGCGGCCAAGCGCCCGGAGCTGCTGGCCGGGCTCGCGGCCCTGCGTGCCGAGGTGCTGGCAAATGAGGCGCTTGCCGCGAAAATTCGCCACAAGTACCGGCTCAAGAACACCACCGGCTACGCCATCAATGCCCTGCTCGACCATCAAGACCCCATCGATATCCTCACCCACCTGATGATCGGCTCGGAGGGGACCCTCGGCTTTATCGCCGAGGTGGTGCTCGACACCGTGCCCGAATACCCCCACAAGGCCTCGGCCCTGCTGGTGTTTCGGGACGCCGAGCAGGCCTGTCTGGCCACCTCGCGCCTGAAAAGTGCGCCGGTGGCGGCGGTGGAGCTGATGGATGGACGCTCCCTTCGCTCGGTCGCGGGCAAGCCCGGCCTGCCGGACTTTATCAAGACCCTGGACCTGGCTGCCTGCGCCTTGCTTGTCGAGGTGCATGGGGAGTCGAAAGAGGAGCTGGTGGATCGCTGCGAGCAGGTGACGGCCATGGCGGCCGAGTTCGCCCAGGTCGCCTCGGTGCCCTTTACCGGCGACAGCGCCGGCCTCTGGGCCATTCGCAAGGGGCTCTTCCCGGCGGTGGGGGCGGTGCGCACCACCGGCACCACCGTCATCATCGAGGATGTCGCCTTTCCCATCGAGCGTCTGGCCGAAGGGGTGGCGGGGCTGCAAGCCCTGTTCGATCGCTTCGAATACGGTGAAGCCATCATCTTTGGCCACGCGCTGGAGGGAAACCTGCACTTCGTTTTTACCCAGGGGTTCGAGGATCCGGCGCAGGTGGCCCGCTACGGCGCCTTTATGGATGCGGTGGCCGAGCTGGTCGCCGTGCGCTTTGGCGGGTCGCTCAAGGCCGAGCATGGCACCGGCCGCAACATGGCCCCCTATGTGGAGATCGAATGGGGGCCGGAGGGGATGGCGCTGATGCGCCGCATCAAGGCGCTGCTGGACCCCGATGGCCTGCTCAATCCCGGCGTCATCATCAATGACGACCCCAAGGCCCACCTGGCTCACCTCAAGCCCATGCCGGCGAGCGATGCCATCGTCGATCCGTGCATCGAGTGCGGCTTTTGCGAGGCGGTCTGCCCCTCGCGCACCCTGTCGCTGTCGCCGCGCCAGCGCATCGTGCTCTACCGCGAACTGGCCCGCCGCAATCGTGCCGATGAGCCCTCCAACCAGCTGACCCGGCTGTTTGACTATCAGGGCATCGACACCTGCGCCGCCACCGGGCTCTGCGCCGATCGCTGCCCAGTCGGCATCAACACCGGAGCGCTCATCAAGAAGCTGCGCACTGACAAGTACCGGCGCTTCGTGCCCATCGCCCGCTGGAGTGCCGATCACTTCGCCGGCGTCACCCGCACCGCCCGCGGGGCCCTCGGCCTCAAAGGAATTGCCGGCAAGCTGCTGGGAGACAAGGCGCTGGCGGGATTGGTGAACGGGGTTCGCCATCTGAGCGGCCAGCGCACGCCCGCCTGGCTGCCGACCCTGCCGGGGCCAAGCCACTATCGGTGGTCGCCAGGGGAGGGAAGCCATGGCGGATCCAGCGAGCGCGCTGTGGTCTATCTGCCGTCGTGTGCCAGCCGGGTATTCGGCCAGCAGGAGGATGCCCCGTCACTGCCGGACGTGGTGTTATCTCTGCTCAAGAAGGCGGGCTGCCGGGTGATAGTGCCGCAAGGCATCGAGGGGCTCTGCTGCGGCATGCCCTATGACAGCAAGGGGATGGTCGAGGTGGCTGCCGCCAAGCGTACTGAGCTGGCTGAGGTATTGTGGCAGGCAAGCGAGCAGGGGCGCTGGCCCGTGCTGCTCGACACCAGCCCCTGCGTGCAGCGACTGCTCTCGGGGGCGCTCGGCAAGGGCCTTCGGGTGTTTGAGCCCGCTACCTTTGTGCTCGAATACCTGCTGCCCCACCTTGAGCTGACCCCCATCGATGAGACAGTGATGCTCCATATCACCTGCAGCAGCCGGCGCATGGGGCTGGGGGAGACCATGCTGGCGCTGGCCCGCACCTGCGCCCGCGAGGTGATCGTGCCAGAGCATATCCAGTGCTGCGGCTTTGCCGGCGACAAGGGGCTGATGACCCCGGAGCTCAACGCCGCGGCTGCCCGCCCAGGTACCCAGCGATTGCCGTCAGGGATTCAGCAACAGCCGTACCTGCGAGATGGGGCTCAGCCAGCACGCCGGCATTCCCTATCACAGCATCCTCTATCTGGTGGATCAGGCGGCGAGATAGGAAAATAAAAACGGCAGGATAAATATCCTGCCGTTGGTCAGATGCTGGATACTGAGCGCCTACCTTGGTCTTCAATTTTGGGCGGGAGGGCGTGCTGACTCAGTAGGCGGGCATCAGTACGTTTATCTCTCCGGTGCGCGAGCAGGTGACCGCGTTCCCTACAGTCAGCTCGCCATCATTGAATATTGCTGATCTGTCTGCAATGTGGCACAGCCGGAATATGTCTATCATCGGTCGTTAGCACTTATATCAAGAAAACATTCTAGGTGTAGGTCATTTAATAGGTAAATAGAGTTAGACTTTTCAGATCTTACTACATTATGACTCTGAGATTTTTAGTTAAAAAACTGCTCAAGATGATTTTATAACTATTGATTTCTTGGCTTTCTATTTCTGTTGTATTCCTCTAATGCGGTTTTTAACCAATCCTTATGTTCCTGGATGTTTTTTACTACCCATGACACAAATTTTTCTGAATATCTGGCTCTGTCAGTAAAATTGTACATGTCTGAATTGGAGTTTCTTTTTATTTTATGTTTAAAAACTATAGATTGAAATGAGTGTCTATTTATTTTTTGAAGTTTTTGCTTAGTGTTAATTGCTACAATTGCATCATCGGTAAAATATGGGTGGGTGTCGTTAAGATCTTTTGCTTGTGTTATTATTATTGCCTTCTGCCCTTGATCTCCTGTACTTAATGTTAAATCTGATTTATGTGGGTTTCGAACAAGCGCTAGTTTATACTCTATATTAATAGAGAACTTATCAGAATTTAGCTCTTTATTCATGCTTTCAAAAGACTGAATAAACCTTTCTACTTCCGTTGATGTTAATATGCCATAGTTTTCCTTAATGACACCAATTTCAGGCGTAGGCCCGTCTATGACTAAACTAAGCATCCCTACGCTTTGTCCTGCAAGAGGTGAATTACCCATTTGGTTTTTATATCTTTCTTGATAATTAAAAACATTGGCTTGAAATAGGCGTGAGAGCTGTGGTTGTAACTCAGGGATAAGCAAATGTGTTGCTTGATCTCGAAGTAAAATTAATGTTTCAATGTTACGCCTTACTGGATCACTATTTTGAATTCTCAGCGAAAGTGCATCAGAAATTGAGATGCTTTTCCCATTTTTATAAAAGACTTTCTCTTCGCCTAATGCATCTAGTATCTCAGCTTTTAAGAAAAGCTCCCATGAATTGACCATTAAAATGGTAAATGCTTCTACTCTATTACATAAGCTAGGCCTATTATAAACTTCTAATGCGAGAGTAAATGCATCAAGACTCCTTCTTATTAACTGTTGATACATTTTTTCCTGTGGAGTGATTTCTTTTGATGAAATACTTTGAGACATGAGTCTAATAAACTCATCATTTGAAATTTTCGTTAGGCCTTTAGAAGTAAAGCTGTTATTTCCAGATTTAAAAATGAATTCTCCTTTTAGCTTTTCATTAATATATTTTATTATACTCTTAGTATTATACCCAGTGGCAGCTGCAGCTTGTGCTACTGAAAAACACTCATTTATTTCTTCTTTTCCTCTGAAGAATTCAAGTAATAATATGCGTTTATCTTCTCTGGTCATTTATATAGCCTATGTCAATTATTTATAGTGCTGAAATTATATTCATGCTCGTAGAGATCAAATACTATTATTAAAATTAACGCTGTAATCTTTGGATGATATAATCTTGTAACGCAACCCCTTGTAGTTTTTGTTTACATCCATTGACTCTTACCCAAGTATGGCCAGAGGAGTTAAAATGTAAGCCAGATAAGTTCGATTTAGGTACACGAACCTCAAGAACATAACCATCATTTGTTCCAACCACACCATGGAGTATCACATTGATTCTTGTAGGGTCAATTGACGGCTCGATAGTATTAATTTTTATATTGATGGATTTTCTTATTTCATCTTTTAATTGACTGTTTAATCTTAAGCTTTTTACTACACCATTATCTTGAATTCCCCAAAATATGCTGCCGCCTGAACTATTGAGGAATGCAAGTATATATTCATCGACAATATTCTGAACCGATTTAGTTGGGTTTTGACCTTTTATTTCTTTAAACTCATTATATAAGTCCTCTTCTAATATACATTTCTCACCTTCATTGAATTTATACGAGTTTCGTGAGGTTAGAGTTTCAAACTCATCAGGTAGTGATTCAAAGAAGACTCTAAGAGTCTTAATAGTACGTGGTGCCATCTGCACTGATTTAGACATTTTGTTTATTGAACCGTATTCACGAATCAAAGAGTTAAGTTCGCTTAAAGATCTTGATTTGCCAACAAGTTGCCCCCATGTTTCTATCAATCTATTGCGCTGAGGGCCACTTTGTATTCCCCCTGGGTAATATTTCACATTTACCATTTCAAATGTAGTTTGGAGACTCCAATTCTTATTAATTAACAAGCTTGTACCTCAATATGTAGTCAGAGAAAGAATGTAACAAGGGTAAAATGCCCCAACTATATTGGATGCTTAGTATATATCCGTATTTTTATAAAATTTATTAAATGTGGTCATGTGTATAAACGAGAGTCATTTATTTGTATCTAGATACGCGTGATGCTAGTAAATGAGATAGCTACCGCACGGGGTTTCAGCTCCCTGAGTGCTGTTGTTAATTGAATAGATACAAACCATACGTTTTGGATCTGAGGGCCAGATGGGTAGCCTATCAAAGGCCGACCGCTCCTGTTGAGTAAAAACACAGCCGTTCCGTGGGATTTGAATGAAATCTTGATGGCGGTCAGATTTTGATGTGGAAAGGTCGAGAGAAACGGGGGGAGGGGAGATGGCCTCTCTTCTTGTTGCTGCATCGCCTGGCCAACCAAGTCATGTGTTATCTCTTGCTCATCAATGCCTTGTAACAGCTGGTTACAGATCTTGCGTCGACCGGCGAACCCTTCCTCCAGTAAATTCAGCGGCGATTGAATGCACCTCACATAACAAAGCAATTGCAAGGAACAAGAGTCATGAGAATGCACCACAAAGCCATGCTGGCCATCGCCTGCACCGCCGCCCTGTCCGCCTGCGACAGCGAGAAGGCGGCCAACAGCATCGCCAAGCGCGCGCCGCTGCCGTTGCCCGATGCCGGCGTCTATGAGGCGCACTTGCTCAGCCGCGATGGCGATCAGGGGCCGCTCAAGATGATCAAGGGGTTGGAAGGATTGGCGCTGGTCTATCCCAAGGGGGATGGTGAGCAGCGCTGGGGCGTCTGGGTCGAGAACGACGGCAAGTCGATTACCTCTTCACAATGGATGGGGCAGGCGGCCCAGAAGGAGAACAAGGAGGGCATCTATCCGGTGCTGCTGGAGCGTACCTCGGTGCGGGGCAAGCGGCTCGATGTCCAGAGCAACGACCACAACCTCATCAGCTTTCAAGACAAAGCGGTAACCGATCTGGCTGGCAAGGAGGTCAAGCGCTGGACCTTTGACTTCAGCCGTACCGGCACCCAGTTCCGGGATCCGGATCAGAGCACCGCCCTCTATCGCGACTGGAGCGGCCACCTTGCCGTGAGCAAGCTCGCCACCCGGACGATCACCAGCGACAGCTGGCGGGTGGCAGAGGACGCCGGCTTTGGCGATGCCATGGTGGGGCTGATCCGCAGCACCAACAATGGCGGCTCCCTGACTCTGGAGATCGAATTTCCCAAGGCGGGCTGTACCCTGACCGGCAAGGGCAATGCAGAGTCTGGCAAGGGGCTCAGCAAGCTTAACCTGAGCGGGTTTGGCAAGTGCAGCTTCAAGGCATCAAGCGATCTCAGCCCGCTTGAGAACAAGTGGATGCTGGGTCTGGCCAAGGCCAAAGAGGGGGCAATGGCCTACGTCGCCGCATTCGAGATGCCGGACACTCGCAAGACGACCCTGGTGGTGGGCTTCCCCGAACAGCATGGCCTGATGATGGTGGGCGACAAGCAGCCCTGATCCCGTCTTGATATCTCGCCCCAGCACTGCGTTGTTACCCCGGCCTGGCCGGGGTTTTTGATGGCGGGTGGGCCTGCCATTAGAGGGGGGAATTGGGCAAGGCTCAGTAGCCGGTCATCTCCAGATAGCCGACCCCCTTGGCATCCCCCGAGACGGACACCGCCCCTTCCCAGTAGTCAAAGCGCCCCGTCATGGCCTGATCGGGCTGTCGCGCCTGAATGCGGAGGTTGATATCCCCGGCCTTAAGTTGCCACTCGATGGGGTAGGGTTGCCCCTTGGGGCCGCGCCAGGTCTTGCCGGGGGTGAGGCGGATCTGCGCAGGGTTCAGCACCCGGCTGCTGCCGTCCCGTTCAATCAGGATGCCGTAGCGGTTTTCTGGCTCAGAGCGTCCTGCCTTTGTGCGCAGGCGAAACAGCATCAGCTCGCGGCCATCTTCAAACTGCAGCGAAAACCAGTCCCAGCCCGATTGCCACTGGGCCAATACCGAGCTGCTCCACTCGTGATCAAACCAGCCCTCACCGCTGACGTTGCGGGTCTCGCCATCCAGGGTCAGGGTGCCGCTGATGGTCAGGCGCGGGTAGGAGTAGTAGAAGGAGGCGTTGCCCGGGCTCTTCTCGCTGTAACCCGCTTTGCCCTGCAGCACCGCCGGCTTGGCGGCGCTCACCTGCAAATCAAGATCCCCCGCCTTGCTCTGTATCTTGAGGGTGGCGGGAAAAAGCGATTCCCCTTGAGAAGCCAGCACCCACTCTTTCAGCCAATACTGACCGCCGCTGGCTCCGGCGAGCCCTGGCCCCTGGCGGCTGGTGCGCTCGTCCTGCTGGTGGCTGCCTTTGCTCAAATCCGTGATGGCGAACTGGGCCAGCCAGAGCTGGGGCGTGAGCCAGGGGTTGTCGGATGTTATCTCCTGCTCGATGCCTTGGCGAAACAGGGTCCACTGCATGCCGTAGTCGCGCCCCTGCTCGTCTTTCAGGTTGCCGGTGAGATACCACCACTCGGAGCGGTAGTCGGGGTGGGCACCGTGATCCGCGGGCAGGTGGATGGATTGACCCGGCAGGGCTTTTTTGAAGTGATCGTTGCCGCCGCCAAGGATGGCGCCCAGATCGTTGGCACTGATCCCGGCGCCATACAGGGTGCAGATCAGCGCCAGCGACCAGATGTTGAATGTTTTCATACCACTCTCCTTGCGGCGTACAAGGAGGCAAGCGCGCCACAGACGGGGGCGAGCAGGAGCGCCGTGACGGCGTGCAAGGGGGCAGCCTCGAAGGCCAACCGCCAGCCGAAGGCGCGGGGGTTGACTACCTCAATCAGTACCCAGGCAAGGCCATAGCCCACCGGCAGCGCCAACAGCGCGGTGAGCAGTCCCAATCCCGCCCCCTGCCACACCAGCAACCGGCGACAGTGGCGGGGGCTCAGACCAAGGCTTTGCAGGGTCTGCAACTCGCCGCGCCGGGCCAGCCCCAGCACCATAAAGGCCGAGCCGATGCCGACGAAGGCGATCCCCAGGATCAGCAACTTCAATAGTTCGGTGACCACGAAGGTCTGGTCGAACACCCTGAGGGCGGCGGCGTGGATGGCGGGGGCGGGCAACAGGTTCACCCGCTCGCCAAACTGGGCCCGCAGGCGATCGGCGAGGCGATCAACGTGCTGGCTGAAGAGGGCCAGGGATTGCACCTTGCCCCCTTCGAAGGCGTGCAGTATCTGCCCCTTGTCGCTGCCGTAATCCTGATAGACACCGGTGACGGTGAACGTGCGTGGCCCCAGCTCGCCGCTCACCTCGAGGCGCTGGTCCACCTTGACCCCGAGGCGCACCGTCAGCGGTTCGCTCGCCAGCACCTCGTCGGGGGTGGCGGGCCAGCGTCCGGCCAGCAGCGGATAGGCGGCTTTGAGCTCGGGAATAAAGTCCATCTGCGCCCACTCGATGGGCTGCCCCTGCCAGCGGGCCGGGTGCACCGAGCGGCGCGAGGCGGCGCGCACATCCGGCGCGGCGAGGATGGTGTCGAGGGTCTGCTCGCTCAGGGTGCCCTTGCTGCCGGCCACCCCCTTGGGGGCGGTGATATAGAGATCGGCGGCCAGGCGCTGGCCGAGCCAGATCTCCACGCTCGAGCGAAAGCTCGACACCATGACCCCGATGCCGATGGCCGCGGCGATGGCCAGTTGCAGCGCCATCACCGCGATGGCGGTGCGATCCAGGTGATAGAGGGTTTCGGCCACCCCGAGCCGGGCGCTGAGGGGGCCGCGCTCGCGTCGGCGCAGCCGGCCCAGCACGGCGCGCAGCACATCGGGCAGGGCGAGCGCCATGGCCAGCAGCCAGCCGCCGGCCACGAAGAGGGCGCCGCCCAGCCCGGTTTCTGGCCGCCACAGACAGAGGGCGCAGAGCAGCAAGATGGCGATGGCGAGCCCCCGACGTTGCCAGGGATGAGCCGGCGGGCGGCTGTTGCCCTCTCGCAGCTCAAGAGGGGATTGGCGCAGCAGTTGCCACCAGCCGGGCAGGTTGGCGGCGAGCGTGCCCAGAAGGCCGATCACCAGCGCCTTGCCAAGGCTCGCGGGGGAGAGGCGCAGCAGATCGATGGGGTTGGGGCCATAGAGATCGGCCAGCGCCTGGGTGAGCTGCCCCATCAGGGCGAGGGCCAACAGGCTGCCGAGCAGCAGCCCGAGCAGGGTGCCGATGCTGGCGAGGATCAGGATCTCCAGGGTCAGCCAGCGCAGCAGCCGGCGCGGCGGCATGCCGAGGATGATGAGCTGGGCCAGCTGGGGGCGGCGCACGCTCTGCACGAAGCGCTGGGCGTTGAACACCAAAAACAATCCCACCGCCATGGCGAGCAGGGAGAGCGCCGTGAGGTTCAGCGCCAGCGCATCGCCGAGCTGGCTGGCATCGAGCGCCGGACTGATGGGCTCAAGCCACAAGGGCTGGGCGGCGAGCCCGGTTCCCTGCGCAGCCTGCAGGGCGTGTTGCAAGGCCGTGGCCTCTTGCTCGCTGAGCTTGAAGACGATGCGATCGAGCCGTCCTTCCTTGCCAAGCAGCGGCTGTGCAAGGCCGATGTCGGTCACCAGCAGCCGCTCCATGGGCACGGCGCCGGGCTCGAAGGTGCCGGCCAACGTGAGGGTCAGCGGGCGGGGCGGCGCCCCTTCACCGCCACCCAGCACGAAGCGCCGGCTCTGGCCCGTTTGCCAGCCAAGGCGCTTGGCCTCGGGGGCAGCCAGCCAGACGCTGTCGGCGCGGGTGAGGGAGAAGGTGGGCTCTTTGTCCGGCGCGGCGCCAAACAGCCGGCGCAAGGGGCCGGGATTGAACAGATCCATCCCCAGCAGCTGAAAACTGCGCCCCTGTTCGTCCTGCAGCCAGCCGTGCAGCTGGGGCATGGCGTCGAGGTTAGGCTGGCTGCGCACCAGCGTCACATAGAGCTGCTCGTCCAGCCCGCTGTCCGGCGCCAGCCGGTAGTTCGCTTCCCCCGCCAGCTGGCTGCGGGCGGCGACGAAGTTGGTGCGGGCGCTGTGGTTCAAGAGCTCGATGGCCACCACCAGGGAGACCCCCAGGGTGAGCCCGACCAGGCTCATCAACAGCAGCCAGGGGTGGGCGCGATAGAGGCGCAGCAGCGCCTTGAGCGGCAACATCACAGCCCTCCGTGGCGGGCGTCAGTCATGGCGGCGCCCCTTGAGCTCGACCAGCTGGCCCCCTTCAAGGCGCAGCACCCGATCCGCCAGGGCGCCATAGGCGGGGTTGTGGCTCACCAGCAAGAGGCCGGCGCCGGTGCCCCGCACCGCCGTCATCATCAGCGCCATCACCTGCTCGGCGTTGTGTTCATCGAGACTGCCGGTGGGTTCGTCGGCGAGCAGCCACTGGGGCTGGTGAATGAGGGCGCGGGCCAGCGCCACCCGCTGGCGCTGGCCGCCGGAGAGCTGCTCCGGCCAGGCGTGGCGCTTGTGGGCCAGATCGAGGCGCTCCAGCAGGCCGTCAATGCGTGTCTCATCGCGGGCAAGCTGGTTGATGGCAAGGGGCAGGGCGAGGTTCTCGGCCACGGTCAGGGTCGGCAGCAGGTTGAAGTCCTGATAGACGATGCCGAAATGGCGACCGCGCAGGCGGGCCCGCTCGTCCGCCGACTGGTTGTCAAGGCGGGTCTCCCCCAGCCAGATCTCCCCCTCATCCGGGGGGAGGAGGCCGGCGATGAGATTCAGCAGGGTCGACTTGCCGCAGCCGCTCTGCCCCAGCAGCAGGGTGATCTCGCCGGCCGCCAGGGTCAGATCAAGGTGGTGAAACAGCGGCAGCCGTTCGCTGCCGTTATCGAAGCTCTTGCCGAGATTGCGCAGGGTCAGCATGGGATAACCGGTTGATGGTCAATGGCTTTCATCATGCCATGTACGTTGCTCCCCTGCCTAATGATCACGCTGCTTTGCTTTTGCGCGAGAGTGCCAGTTAGTGATCAAGGCTGCAAAAGAGGTGAGGATCCTGGCTGGATCCCGC
Organism: Aeromonas sp. QDB39; assembly: GCF_027707585.1. Classification (NCBI taxonomy): domain Bacteria; kingdom Pseudomonadati; phylum Pseudomonadota; class Gammaproteobacteria; order Aeromonadales; family Aeromonadaceae; genus Aeromonas; species Aeromonas sp. QDB39. Next base: position 83,260 of record NZ_JAPCIV010000019.1, read on the forward strand.
TCGCCTGTGGTGGTTAGAATAGGGGCCTCCATGGGTCACAGGATGCGCAAGGATGTTACACAAGCAAGTCAGTTTTATCATCGACAGCAAGGGCAACAAGCAGGCTGCCGTGGTCCCCATCGAGATTTACAACGAGCTGATGACCCTGCAAAAGGCGCTCTCCGACAACAAGCCAGGCGAGCGCGAGCTTTACCACTTCAACGGCAAGGGGGCCGAGGCACACGGTTATCCGGTGGGCAAGCGGCAGAACCCCGGTTTCATGGTGCTGGCAGGCTCTACCGCCAACGGCGAGGATGCGGCTTCCTTACGCGAGGCGGTGATCGAACTGCGCCAGGAGCTGCTGGGCAAGGGGATCCTGGCCCCGCGCAGCGAAGGGGGCTTCGTCTTCACTGCCGATCAGCTGTTCAACAGCCCGAGCCTGGCTGCCAGCCTGGTGGCAGGCAACAACCGCAGCGGGCTGGACGCCTGGCAAAACAGCGCCGGCTATACCCTCAAGCGCTCGGGGTTTGGCAAGAAGTAGGCTGAGCCCTCACCCCTCAGGGCAGAGGATGCGTTGACAAGGTGCAGATAACACAAGGCCGCCCCCTGCGATGCAGGTGGGCGGCCTTGTTGTTTGTTGCTTGTTGCTTGTTGCTTATTGATGGTCTGGGCTTATTTTTTGCCGGTCAGCAGCCAGTAGCTCAGGGTCGAGCCGAACCCGCAGCCGGCGATGGCGATGGCCATCGGCAGCGGCGATTCGGGGGGATTGAGGTTGACCAGGATCCCCACCACGGCGCCGATGCCAAAGCGCAAGGTGCCCGCCAGCGCCGAGGCGGTGCCTGCCGATTGCGGGAAGTGGCCCATCAGGCCGGTCATGGCGTTGGCCCCCACCAGGCTGATGTGGCCGACGAACAGCACCACCGGAATGACGATGCCCCACAGGCCGCCGGTCTGACTCCAGGCGTTGTAGATGAGCAGGGCGCCGGCACAGGGCAGCACCAGCAGACCGTATTGCAGCATCCGCTCGGCGCCCACCCCCTTCACCAGCCGGCTGTTGACGAAGGTGACCACCATCATCAGCAGGATATTGAGGCCAAACAGCCAGCCATAGTGCTCGGTCGGTACCTTGAAGTACTCGATGTAGACATAGGGGGAGGCGCTCAGGAAGGCGAACATGCCCGAGCTTGAGAGCGAGCCGCACAGCACGTAGCCCATGGCGCCGCGATGGGAGAGCACGCCCCAGTAGTTCTTCAGGATCTGGCCGAGGTTGAGGGGCTGCTTGTGCTCAGGCTTCAGGGTCTCCTGAATTTTCCACTGCATCATCAGGCAGATGAGCAGGCTGATCCCCACCAGCAGCCAGAAGATCACCCGCCAGTCGCTGTGGGCGCTGATGTAGCCGCCCACCACCGGTGCGACAAGAGGGGCGAGCGTCATCACCAGGATCACGAACGACATGGCGCGGGAGAAGGCCTCCTTCTCGAACAGGTCGCGCAGCAGGGCATTGACCACCACAGAGCCGGCCGCCCCGCCAGCCGCCTGCAGCATCCGATACGCCAGCAGCTCGGGCAGGGAGTCCGCCATGGCGCAGCCCACCGAGGCGATGGCAAACATCACCAGCCCCGCCAGGATCACCGGCTTGCGGCCATAGCTGTCGGCGAGCGGGCCGTAAAAGAGCTGGCCGATGGCGAAGCCGCCCAGAAAGGCGCTGATGGTGAGCTGGGCACCGTCGATGCTGGTGGCCAGATCCCGAGCGATGGACGGAATGGCGGGCAGGTACATATCTACCGCGAGCGGGGTCAGGCCCGCCAGCGCGCCGAGCAGGATGAACAGAAAACGGGGGGAGAGGGGGGCGTGGGGCATAGGCTATCCAGTCTTGATGAGTGCGAAGTCAGGGAGTGACAAACATCCAGTCTACCAGTTTTGGTGACGGGGGTGATCCTGTATGCCGAGCCACAGGCCGGGCTCGGCGTGAAAGCGGGGGGCAAACCAGACCCGTTGGCTGCCGGCGTGCAGCTCCTCCGGGCTGAGGGGACGCCGGCTGAGCCGGCAGGCCCCTTGCGCCAATGCAAGGCGGGCATCCCCCTGATACCAGCCGTCGGTGACGGGCAGGGCCGTGGTTTCGCGCAGCAGCCTCACCCCCCACTGGGTCACCAGCGCCGGGCACGCCTGCTCGGCCAGCCTGGCGGCCCGGGTCATGGCTGGCGCCGCCGGCGGGGTGAGGGTGCAGAGCAGCAGCAACAGGGCTCCCAGCATGGCTGGCAGCTCGCCTCGGCACGGCAGCCAGCCTGCCAGCAAGATGATGCCGAGCAGGGTGATGGGGGCCAGATGGCGGGGATTGTCCGGGTTCTGGCCAAACAGGGTCCACAGCAGCAGGACGAGCCAGTAGAGGGTCCAGCAGGGGGAGAGGATTGGATTGTGATCCTTTGAGCGTTGCCAGAGTGGCAGTACCAGCAAGGCTCCCATCAATAGGGGCCAGAGCAGGGTCAGCTGCTCGTTGAAGGTACGGGCCCAGCTCAGTAGCCGATCGCCGTGAGCCGCCGCCGTGTTGCCCCACAGGGTAAAGTGACCGTCGGTAAAGCGGCGCCCCTCGCTGAAATAGGCCCAGCCATCGGCCTGCCAGACAAACAGCAGGCAGGCTAGCCCCACCAGCACAATGGGGAGCATAAAGTGAAGTCGCTGACCCTTTTGCACCATCCCGAGCCAAAGGGGCAACAGGGCCAGCACGAAGTAGGAGGGCCGCAGCGCCAGCATGAGGCCCAGCAGCAGACCCGCCAGGGCTATCTTGCGCTGTTGCAAGGCCAGGAGAGTGCCGAGCCAGGCGGCCAGCGCCGGCCCGTCCGAGAGGCCGGAGAGCGCCAGGGTCGGGGTGAGCGGCAGGGCCAGTACCAGCAGCCAGACCGGCGCCAGCAGGCTTGGCCGTTGCCACAATCTGACCGCGAGGGTGGCGGCGAGCGGCGCCAGCAAACTGCTACCCAAGAGGCTTGTGTACTGCACCGCACGGGCGGGATTGTCCACCGCCAGATTGATCAGCCGCGCCAGCCAGATAAAGGCGGGGTAGCCCGGAAAGTGGGGGGAGAACTCCAGCACGCTGAAGCGCACCACCCCGTGGGCGAAATTGAGGGCATCGTCGGAATCGAGGGCCACCGGGAAGGCCAGCAGCCAGCCGAGCCAGACCAGTTGCAGCAGGGCAAGCAAGTAGGGTCGATTGGCGAAGCGTAATCGGCCGAGATGACGCCCCCCTTCTCCCCTTGCGGGAGAAGGGTCGGGGATGAGGGGGGCCGTCGTCATCAATGAGAGGTCATCAAAATGCGTAGGGTGGGTAGCGCGCAGCGAAACCCACCGTTTGTCACAGCGAGATGGCGCAATGATTGGCTGGTGGCTATCAAAGCGGCGCCAGCACGGCCATCAGCGCTTTCTCGGCCTCGGTGAAGGCGGCGGCATCGGCGGGCTTGGCACCCACCCCGAACACCCCCGGATTGCCGATGGCATCCAGCACCTTGGCCAGCGCCTGCTCGGCGGCCTTGCGATCCCCTTCGCTCAGGGAGGGGAGGATCAAATCGAGGAAGCGCTTGCTCTTGACCACCAGCACCTTGGCGGTCTGGTAGTCGCCAAGGTTCTGGCTGGCCCCCTCGAGACGGCGCTCGATCTCCGCCTTGTAGGCCCGGTTGAGCAGGGCCGCGGTAGCCGCGGCGTCTTTGGCCTTGATGGCGGCCGCGAGCGGTGCCTGCAGCTCGACCTTGTGGTGCTGTTCCAGATAGGTCAGCTCCTCGGCAATCTCGCTCAAGGTGGCGCTGGCATCCTTGCCGTCAGTGGCGGCGCCCAGTAGTGCCTCGCGGGCATCGATCAGCGGCTCCTTGCCGGCGGCGGCGTAGGAGTAAGCCTGCGCCTGACCGCTCAGGGCCAGCAGCAGGGTGAGGGCAAGTAAACCCGGGCGGATGGTCATCCTCTTCTCCTTGTTTGTTTATGGCGCGGCCATCACGCCACGCTCTGGGTTTCGATCACGGTATTTTCGTTGCGATGGTTGAAGGTGTTGTGGCGTCTGTCCACCCCGTCGATCACCACATTCAGGGGCTATCAGGCCACGCTCTGGGTTTCAATCACGGTATTTTCGTTGCGATGGTTGAAGATGGCGTGGCGTCTGTCCACCCCGTCGATCACCATGTCGGCAGCCATCATCCCCATCTCCATGGCGGTGTCGGTGAAGATGTAGCGGAATGTCCCCTGACGGCCGGTCATGATGAGGTTGGTGATGGGCATCAGCGCCTTGATGGCTTCGTTGCGGCGGGCCTGATAGCCAAGATCCATCAGCGGATAGGCGTACTCACTGCGTGCCTCGAAGGTCTCATCGCCAAGCTTCTGGGTATCGACACCGAGGCCGGCGAGATCGGCAGTGACCCGGCCGCGCAGATCAGCGAGCGGCGCCTGCCAGGTGGCATCTCCCGGATTGCAGGGGATCTCCAGCATCACCGAGGTCTGGCCTTGGGGCGCCATAAAGGGGCTGCGGCGGCGCGGCTCCTGCAGGCGGGTCGCCAGGATATGGGGGTCGGAGAGGTACTGCCAGGTGTTGTCCGACAAATTCTCCTGTTTGAGCGGCATATTGACGAAGCGCAGGGATCGGTAGTGCAGGGAGCAGGACAGACCCAGATGCTGGCAGGTGAGCGGCAGCGGCAGGGTGGAGATCACCTGATCAAAGGCAGCGCTCTGCTCTACGTTATCTTGTTTCCAATAAACCCGTTCGATGCGGCCATCGGCCTGCTCGAGGCGGGTGATGGTGGCGCCGGTTTTGAGCTCAACTCCCTCGGCAACCAACCGCTCCCCCAGGGTGGTGAAGATCTGGCCGAAGCCATATTTGGGGTAGCGGTATTTGCGGGCATAGGTACGCACCGAGATGCTGCCGTTGCGTCTTGGCAGCAGGCGGCGCGCCACGTCTTTGAGATCGATCAGGCTGATGCGCTGACCGGCCCAGTCGGCGGAGAGCTGGTCCGGGTTAATGCCCCATAGCTTACCGGTGTAACCCTCGAAGAACTGGCGATAGAGGGTGCGGCCGAAGTGGCTCTGGATCCACTCGGCAAAGCTCGCCTTGGCAAAATCGGTGGGCTTCTTGGCAAAGGGCAACAGCAGCAAGTCTTTCACCGCACCGGCCATCAGGGCGAGCGGTGCCGTCTTGAGCAGGTTGGGCAGGTTCAAGGGGTAGTCATAAGTGCGCCCGCCAAAGCGGATCACGCTCTTGCGCTCGGCGTGGAGCAGATCGTCCCCCATCAGTTCGTCGATAAAGGCGAGCAGATCGGGGTTCTTGGTGATAAAGCGGTGGCCGCCGTAGTCGAAGCGATACTCGCCGTCGCGCCCCTTGAAGGTCTGGGTGGCGCACATGCCGCCCACCACCGCCTCCTGCTCGAACAGGGTGACCGCAAAACCGGCCTGGCGCAGGCGCCAGGCGGCCATCAGACCGGCAGGGCCGGCGCCCAGTACCGCAATGTGTTGTGTGTTGTTGTCGCTCATGACTCTGTTATCCGAAAAGCTGACCAAAAGAGAAGACGTTGAAAAGGCGGCCCCGCTGAGCCGCCTTGTCATCCGCTGCCGCGCCGCGCTGGGCGATCAGCGCTGGGGCTGGGGACGATAGTTGCGATGCCAGACGGTGACGAAGATCACCAGGTAGCTGGCCCAGGTCAGCAACTGCAGGCCGGCTGGTGAGGCATTGTAGCCAAACAGGGCGCGCAGGAAGGTACCAAATACCCCCTGATCGTCGAGAATGTGACTGATGTTGAAGACAGGCGTCGTCCAGAAGGTGATGAGCCCGGCCGCCTGCAACATGTTGACGGCGGACGACAGCAGCCCGGCGGCGATGATGATGATGAGCAGGCCGGTCCAGCGGAAGAAGGGCGCCAGCGCCACCTTGCGGGTGGAACGCAGCAGCCCCCACACCAGCACCACCGACAGCAGCAGGCCGCCCAGCGCCCCCATCAGCCCCTCGTGCAGATCCACCCCTTGCCCGGAGTAGACCAGGGCCGAGAAGAACAGCACGGTTTCAAAGCCTTCGCGCATCACCGCCAGGAAGGCGAGCAGCACCAGACCAAACAGGTTGCCGCCGTCGATGGCGGCATCGATGCGCGCCGTCATGGCCCCCACCTGGGATTTGGCCTGCTTCTGCATCCAGACCGCCATGTAGGTGAGTACCAGGGTGGCGAAAATGAGGATCCCCGCCATCAGCAAATGGTTGTAGCGCTCGCTCTCGAACTGGCTCACCACCACCTGGAACAGGAAGGCGACGACGAGGGAGGCAAGCAGACCCAGCCCCACCCCCAGATAGACGAACTTGTTGTAGCGGCTCGCCCCCAGCTTGGCGAGGTAGGAGAGGCAGATGCCGACCAGCAGGAAGGCTTCCAGCCCCTCGCGCAGGGTAATGAGAAAACTTGCAAACATCAGGATTGAGGCTCCGTAGCGGGCGTGACGGGAAGAGGCGGCAAGGTAAGTTGCAGCCGATTAAGTAGCACTATGGGTGGCTCCGGCAAGCTCGGCTCGGCGGCGCGCACCGCATCATTGACCCACTTGGGGTAGGTGCGGAAATTGAGTTTGATATCAGCCTTGAAGGGCCCCTTGGCATCCGCCGGCAGCGGCCAGGCTTCATCGCGCCAGCCATCGGCCGGAATGCGGGTATCTTCCAGCAGTTTGGCGTAGCGCCAGAACTTGAGCCCCACCGGCTTGCCCTCGGCATCGCCGAACACTTTTCTGAACAGCCGCGCATCTTCAGGGACAGCGCCATCCACCGGCTGGCCGCTGGCAAGCACCAGCTTGCCGCTGGCGTCGGTGACGGTCAGCTCCAACCAGAGTTCACGGAAATCGGCGACCCCGGTGGGCAGGGCGTGGCCGGCGCCGGTATTGGCGACCCGCACCACCAGCTGCGGGCTAGCGGCCCCCTGCTCGATACGGGCCGAGAGGGTAGCGCTTGAGCGCAACAGCGCCAGACTCTCCTGCTCGAGGGTTGCACTTCTCAGCCCCACCAGCTGGTGCTGGGCGCCGGTAAAGTTGTGGCGATAGAGCCGTTCTTTCACGGTGCCGTTTTCGGTGGACTGGCCGGCCACCGGCGCGCCGCCGTTGCCCGGCTCCGGGTTCATGTGGCAGTCGATGCAGGTGCGCCGCTTGGCGGGATCCTCGGCCTTGGCGAAGCTGGAGTTCTCCCACTCGTCCCAGGTGTTGACTATGTTGGCGCCGGTGCCGGGGGCAAACTCGTTGTGGCACGACTTGCACAGGGCTGCGTCGCGGTAGAAATCCTTCTGGTAAGAAGCCTTGTGCATGGCGGGGCGGGCGTTGATCTGCCGCTCCGCCAGCCAGTGCTGGAGGCTGCCACCGGCGGCATCCTCGAACACATAGCTCTCGCGATCTTTCAGATTCACGGTAAAGGCGCTGTTGCCGCCGGCATCCTCGAGCCGGGTGATGCGATGGCAGAGCACGCAGCCGGTACCTTCTTCCACCACCGGTTCGCCTGCTTTGTGGGCTGCAATGAGCGAGGCGCCGCCGCGCTCAAACATGTGGGAGCCCTTGGGCAGATCCTGCTGGCCGTTCATCACCTGCTGGGGCATGTGGCAGCCCTGGCACCACTGGCCGAAGGCTTCGCCCTCGGTTTCGCGAGCCAGCGCCTGTACCACCTTGTAGTAGGGGTGGGAGTTGCCCATCAGCCGGTGGTTGCTCTCGCTCCAGTCCTGGAACGCCTGTTGGTGGCAGTTCTGGCAGGAGGCGGAGTTGAGCCACTCCTTGGGATGGGTGGTCGGTGCCTTGGCGGGATCCGTGCGCGGGGCATCGAGCCTGAGCCAGTTGGCAAGATAGGGGAGGTTGCCATCGGCGGTGACGAAGGCGTGCAACTCCTCCATCATCGCCTTCACCTCAGGCTGGGGCTTAGCGGGGTCGACCGGCTCGGCGCCATCGCGGGTGTCATGGCCCATGCCGCCCTGGGTCTGCTGGGTCATGCGCAGGTATTCGCCGATAAAGTCCCCCGCCACCATGTTGGCCAGGTTGGCGTGGCCGTTGATGGCGTTGTCACCGCTCTGCTGGCGATGGGCCGCCATCAGATAGCGGTTGGTGAAGTTGAAACCGTCCAGATGGCAGGAGTTGCAGCTCATCCAGTTGTCCCCCGCCATGGGGAAGCGGCTGTTGGCGCCGTTGTTGCCGAGCGTGTTACCAAGATGGAACAACCGCTCGCCGCGCTGAAGCGGTTCAGGGCGCGGATCCGTCTCCACCAGTTTGGCGAAGTGGGGCACATCGACGGTGACCCGGGCAAACGGGCCGCTACCGCCAGTGTTGAGGCGGGTGAGATCCTGCCCCATGACGTTGTGCACCAGGATGTGGTCGCCGTCTACAAACAAGTCCCGCGGATTCTGGCCCGGCAGGTGGCGAAGGAGCTGGGTCGCCTTGGCGCCCCCCTGGAACTTCTTGCGGCGGTGGCGGTTGCTGTTCTGCTTGCCGCTGCGCGACAGGTCGAATACCAGCAGATCCTCCGAGCCCGCCAGGGTCAGGTAGACCCGCTTGCCGTCGGCGGCGAAGCGCGCCGCGAACGGGTTGGAGACGATCTGGCTGCGGTTGCCGACGCTGGGCAGGTTGATCTGCAAAAAGAGCTGCTTGCGCTCGTCCACCCGCTCTTTCTCTTCATCGAGATCGATGATGGAGACAGCCGGGAAGACGGTGCTCTGGAACTGAAAGGGGTGGTCGAAACTCCACAGCACGTGGGGGATCCAGGCTTCGCTGCCATCGGGGGAGAGGGTGATGCCGTCCAGCAGGCGCGGCAAGCCTTGCGAGTCGCTTGGGGTGTCGCTGTGGGTCTCGGCCAGGGTGATGAGTTTGGGCTTGGGCAGGGTGGCACCCTTGGTGCCGCTGCCCAGCCTGGCAAGATCATAGATGGCGAGCCGGCCGGTCATGGCATGGGTGAGCAGCAGGCGATCGTCATCGGTCAGCGCCAGCCCGCGGGGTGTCTCGGCGGTCTCTGCATCCAGCTGGAGGTTGCCCGCGCTGTCATAGGCCTGCAGTCGGCCTGCCTCGAACAGGCTGACCCAGAACCACTGCCGCTTGGGATCGAAGATGACCCCGTAGGGGCGATGGCCGGTGGGGATCGCCTTTGCCAGCTCGAGATCATCATCCAGCAGCAGCAGGCGATCGCCGCTGTAGTCGGTGACCAGCAGAGTGCCGTCGCCTGCGCGGGCCAGTTGGCGCAGATCCCCCCCCAGTTGGACCTCTTTTATTCGCTTGCCGCTATCGCGCTCAAGCAGGGTGACCGAGCCGGCGCTCTGGTTGGCGGTGACAAGGCGCGGAGCGTTCCCCTCGTCATAGGCAATCATGGCGGCGCCCATCTCCTGGGCCGAGGCGGTCCCCAGCAGCAGGGTGGCCAACATCAGGGATAACAACAACTTCAACATAAGATCAGGTGCGCCATTTCAAGATGGTCCAGCGCCAGGCATGGCGCAGCACCAGGGGAGTCAACGCGAGCGCGCTCAGCCAGTGGGACCAGCTGGCAAGGTTGCCCAGGCCATCGCCCGGGGTGCCGTGCAATACCAGCAGCAATCCGCTGGCCAGACAGACCAGCAGCAAGGCTTCGATGATGCGGCCGGTGGTGCGCAAGAAAGGCTTGCGGCTTTTGCGCAGCAGGTTGCGATGGGAGAGCCAGAACGCGCCGAACAGCAAGGGGAACAGGGTGAGCGAGAGGGCGATGTGCAGGAACAGGTTCCAGCGTGCCAGCGACCAGAGCGGGGTCAGCGGTTCCCACAGCAGCAGGCCGGAGAAGAACATTAGATAGAGGGAGCCCTCGGCGGCCTGATGGTGATAGGCCAGCCACTGCCAGCAGTGTCGTGGTGAGAGGGAAAGGCTTGTCATAGGTGCTCCAACGCCCGGGCAGTGCAGCCCGGGGGAGCAAGTTTACAATGCGGGAAAGGTAATGAAAAGAGTTATCAATTCCGCTCTTGATGAATAAAGGCTGAATGAAAACCGGTGCTATTTGTGGTCCGCCAGCCGCTCGGTTACCGCGTAGATGAGCGCCGCGGTGGAGAAGGCGAGGAACACGATCACCGACCACTTCATCTCCACCTCGTTGCCGACCCCGTCATCCAGGAAGGCTTTGAGCACTTCAATCCCGGCAATGGTGACCAGGGAGTTGATGACGATGAGCTTGAGGGAGGCGAAGTTGATCTTGCTGAGCCAGTTGTTGCCGAGCGCCTCGCGCTGCTCCTGGGTCTGGATGAACTGTACATAGCCGCAGATGGAGACCAGGATCAGCATCTGGGCCACCAGCACGAAGTCCACCAGGGTGAGCACGCCGGTGATGAGATCCATGTAGTGAATGCCCACGATGTCGATGCACAGGGCATAAAGCAGCATGGCGAATTTCACCATCAGCAGGGCCACGCAGACCAGAATGCAGACATAGAAGGGGAACATCATCAACCGGCTGCCATTGAGCATGAAGTTGAAACGGCGCATGAAAACTCCTGAAGAGGGTGAGGTTGCGCTGATTATGGCGCGGATCCGCCATCGAGGGCATCCCTGTTTGCGCACAGAGGGCTGATGGCGGCAGAGAAAGGGGAAACGAAAAAAGCCCAGCCATAAGGCTGGGCTTTCGAATGTGGCTCCCTCGACAGGACTTGAACCTGTGACATACGGATTAACAGTCCGCCGTTCTACCGACTGAACTACGAGGGAATTGGCTCCTCCTACTGGACTTGAACCAGTGACATACGGATTAACAGTCCGCCGTTCTACCGACTGAACTAAGGAGGAATTGCCTGTCTCGTCGAGACGGTGCGGATATTAATGGCCCATCCGCCGGGTGTCAACCCGCGATCCGCTGCAAAAAGGGTATTTTGGCCCGTTTGCCCAAAACTTGGCCGCTGCGGACTATTTTCAGCACAATCAGCAGCTTGGCGTTAGCCTCTCGGGCTCATCGAGACGGCTCAGTGGCATGAAGAGGGGATGGATGAGGATATGCCGATGCTCGGGATGGCACAGTCCGGGATAAGCAGCTGGCTTAGGGCCGAGCAATGACAGATATAAAAGGAGGGGCGGGGGCATGCATCATGGCGGGAGAAATTGGTTAGCAGGCGAAGTGAGTGTGCTGCGTAATGGTGAGAAAAGTGGTCGATATGCTGACAATAAACGGTAATTCTGCGTGGTAACGGCCATTCATTGATCCCGCCCATCGAAATATTTCATCGGCTGGGGTATGGTTGGCCAGGATACCATCGCCGTGTCGACAGCTCTGCCGGCCCTTGATGATGATCGGGCGCCGGTTCAATCCGGCCTTTATCTCCCTCTTCTGGTATTACGAATACATGCACAACCAAGCACCTTTGCAAAGCGTGAAGCTGGCCATTGCTTTACGCCAATCCTGTATTGACGAACCCTACAGCGTTCCCCGCTTCGGCCGCGACCTGATCGCCGGCATCACGGTCGGCATCATCGCCATTCCGCTGGCCATGGCGCTGGCCATCGCCAGTGGCGTGCCGCCGCAGCACGGTCTTTATACCGCCATCATCGCCGGCATCGTCATCGCCGTGACCGGTGGCTCCCGCTTCTCCATTTCGGGGCCGACCGCCGCCTTCGTGGTGATCCTCTATCCAGTGGCCCAGCAGTTCGGCGTGGGCGGCCTGTTGATGGCGACCCTGATCTCGGGCTTCTTTCTGGTAGCCATGGGGGTGGCCCGGCTCGGACGCCTCATCGAGTACATTCCGCCTTCGGTGACCCTGGGCTTCACCGGTGGTATCGCCATCGTCATCGCAACCCTGCAGATCAAGGACTTCTTCGGTCTGCACGTGGCCGAGATGCCGGAAACCTACATCGGCAAAGTTGAGGCGCTGGCCCATGCCCTGCCCAGCTGGCAGTGGGGGGATACGCTGGTCGGGGTTGCGACCCTGGCGGTGCTGCTGCTTTGGCCACGTCTGCGGCTGCCGGTGCCAGGCCACCTGCCCGCCGTGCTGGTAGGGGTGGGCCTTGGCTTTGGCCTGCATCAGTTCGGGGTGGACGTCGCCACCATCGGCAGCAAGTTCAGCTATACCCTGGCCGACGGCAGCCAGGGCATGGGGATCCCGCCCATCGCGCCGACCCTAGTGATGCCCTGGGCTCTGCCGGGGCCGGATGGCTCGCCGGTGGAGTGGAACCTGGCTGCCATCGAGCGCCTGTTGCCCGCCGCCTTTTCCATGGCGATGCTGGGGGCCATCGAATCCTTGCTCTGCGCCGTGGTGCTGGACGGCATGACAGGTCGCAAGCACAGCTCCAACGCCGAGCTGGTGGGGCAGGGGCTTGGCAACATAGTCGCCCCCTTCTTCGGCGGCATCACCGCCACCGCCGCCATTGCCCGCTCCGCCGCCAACGTGCGGGCCGGGGCTACCTCTCCCATCTCCGGCATCGTGCATGCGCTGGTGGTGCTGGCGGCCATCCTGGTGCTGGCGCCCTGGCTCTCCTGGCTGCCGCTCTCGGCCATGGCGGCCCTGCTGCTCATCGTCGCCTGGAACATGAGCGAGGCGCACAAGGTGGTGGAGCTGATCCGGCGTGCACCAAAATCCGACGTGCTGGTGCTGCTGGTCTGTCTGTCGCTGACCGTCATCTTCGACATGGTCATCGCCATCACCTTCGGGGTGATCCTCGCCTCCCTGCTGTTCATGCGCGAGATAGCCAAGATGACCAAGCTGCACGATCTGGCGGATCACAAGCGCTACGCCCATGAGGTGCCGGAGCAGGCGCTGCTCTACAAGATCAACGGCCCGCTGTTCTTTGCCGCTGCCGAGCGGGTGTTCGGCGAGCTGGTAGCCCAGGTCAAAGGCCACAAGTTGCTGGTACTGCAGATGGAGGCGGTCTCCATCCTGGACGCCGGCGGGCTCTCCGCCTTCCTGCAGTTTGAAAAGCAGATGGCCAAGGCGGGGGTGCAACTGCGGGTCGCCGAGTTGCAGTTCCAGCCGCTCAAGACCCTGGCGCGCGCCAAGGTGCGTCCGGTGCCCGGTCAGCTGGAGTTTTACGGCTCGCTAGAAGAGGCGCTCAAAGGCGAGCACTTGCACGAAGCGACTGGAAATTGATGGAAAGGGATACGAAACGGCATTTTTTTAGTCACTTGGTTCGGATAATGAGCAAACGAACGCAAAAAGTGAAAAATTGCATTGACCACATGCCGTCGTATCCCGTACATTACGCCCCGTTCCAGCGCAACAGCGCAGCGAACATCGTGCTGGCTGAGCACGTTAAACAGCAGACCAAAATTTGGTGAGGTGTCCGAGTGGCTGAAGGAGCACGCCTGGAAAGTGTGTATACGGCAACGTATCGAGGGTTCGAATCCCTCCCTCACCGCCAAATATAACCCGTTGAATTTCAACGGGTTTTTTCATTTCTAGACTTACGTGATTTTTTTCCTGGATCAACTGGGTGGAACAATCATGTATCTGAGCAAAAATGCCTCCGGCACCTACTACACTCGGCTTCCCTTGCCCAAGAATTTGCGTGACCGAGGCTTGCCGTTTGCTATCCGCACTTCCCTCCTTACCAAAGAACGTCAAGTTGCCGTAGACCGTAATCTGGTGCTGGCGGCGCGTGTCCGCACCCTCATTGCGGCGACACCTGCCGATGCCACGACCCATAGTTTTCATGCCTGGATCAGAGCTGAGATCGATGCATTCAAAGCGGCGGGCTTTACCGTACCGCAATATCATGCTCTTTCTGTTGCGCTTTCGTCCGTTCCCCAGACCATCAAGCAACCCGTCGATACCTCTCCACCTACTACAGGGGTCCCCCTCAGACAGGCGCTGACGAAGTTTATTGAGAGTAAGGCCAGTGAGGGGATCCAGCATAAATCCGTCGGACAACTCCAACTGCGGGTTCAGGCGTTCGTCACTTGGGCCAAGGGGCACATGGTCGATGAGATAACGCCTGCCCTAGCTCAAGCCTTCCGTAACACTCTGCTCCGTAACGACAGTATCAGCTTCAAAACCAAATCAGATTACCTTGCCGCCACCAAGCAGTTCTTCCGCTGGTGCATGATCCTGGGCTATTGCAGCCGCAACCCGTTCGACAGCTTAACGGCGGGCAAGAAGCCAGTGAAAAAGCGGGCAGATGAAGCCAGGGTACGCTGGCATCGCCCGCAACTGGACACCCTGTTTGCGAGCCTGCGAGCCAAACAATCCCAAAAAGGCAAAAAACTCAAGCCCCAGGACTTCTGGGTGCCGCTGCTCTGCCTCTACGCCGGACTGCGCCCGTCTGAGGCATGTCAACTCAAGACCCGGAACGTCAAACAGATCGAGGGGATCTGGTGTCTGGTGGTCGAGGCGGGCGAAGAAGATCAGCAGCTCAAGACGGCCAACGCCTACCGTGATGTTCCGCTGCACAGTGCACTGATCAGACATCACTTCCTAGAGTATGTCGGCCACTGCCGTAGCCAGGGCAGCCAGTACCTGTTTGACGATAAACCCTCGGGCCAGGACGCCGACTGGTCACACAACCTGGTGTGTCGGTTCCAGCGCCATCTCACCAATGCAGGCATTGTCGGTAAGGGGCGGCCGACGATCTATGGCATGCGCCACACCTTTGTTGATGAGTTGCAGCAGGCGGATGTGGCAGAGCACATCGTGGCGGAGCTGGTAGGACACAGCAAGGAGGGGCTGACCTTTGGCCGCTACGGCAAACGGGTGAGCATTGCCCTGTTGAAAGCGAAGATCGAGTTGATACCGGCGGATCTAGTGACCGTCATTTGAAGAGAGGCCACCTGAGCTCTGGATATGTCGCTAAGCGCTGTATGTAGCGGTTAGCGCCCCTCCCAGACAGCATGACATCTGGTGCCATAGCCAGGGCGCAGGAGCCAACCCATCTCAATACGGTGGGTCGTTGCAGTACCAATTCATATCATGCGCCCATGTCAATATTAGCCCCTATAAATATTTGTAAATATAAATATTGACATCCATAAAAATGTGTGATCGAAATGTGTTGACATGGTGCTTGAACGCTCGTAACCTGCTGGCAAGAGTTAGCTGGAATGAGAGCAAATGACCTATGACAAGAACCCGCAGGCCACAGAACTAGATCGAAAAACTGTTGCAGATGCATTGACTGAAAACCTGACGATCAAGAAAAACCAGTACGCCCAATCAACATTTAAGGCCTATTATCGAAAGACAAAGCAACTTCAGACGCTGATTGGAAAAGAGCTATTGGTTACGGTCACCACGACCAAATTAGAGTTAATGATTGCCAAACTCCTTAAGAGGTATAAGGGTAATACCGTTAATCATTACCTCGATATTCTCAGGCAGGTGTTTGCCAGAGCCAAGAGTGATGGCCTGATAGCATTGAGCCCGATGGATAGCATCAAGAAATGCCGGTTTGAGATTGAAGAGCCGCAACCCTTTCTAAAAAAAGAGATAAAACTCTTGCTGCAACGGCAAGAAAGCAATCCGATTGAAGTGGCATTAATCCAATTAGGGCTTGCAACCGGATTGCGGATCAGTGAATTACTGGCTGTGAGCGTTGAAGCATTTGATCTAGACAAACGGATCTTGACGGTAGATCTCGCGTTGGTTGATGGTGCTTATAAGACGCCAAAAACCAAAGGATCGCTGCGGAAGATTGAGCTGACTGAACAGGGAATAATAGCCGCACGTATCTTGATAGCACAGGCTAGCCATCGTAGGCCCAGATCGCTCACGGTAACCCAGACAGATAATCGCACTAAAAAGATAATTAGCCGTACCTTGGTAGCCTATAACCGCCCAGCAAGGCGACCCTACGCCTCGGTTGACGAGTACAGGGAAACATTTTTTCAGCCGCATTGTGACCTGGTGGGTGTCAAATACCGTGGACCATCTCAGCTGCGCCACACCTACGCGAGCCAACTGTTGTCTGCTGGCGTGAACGTAGAGTGGATTGCCCGGCAAATGGGGCACAACGGGACTGCGATGATCGAGCGCCACTATGGTCGATGGTTGACCGAGGATGCGGCTGACTTTGGTGCCAAAGCAGAAGTGGCCCTACACGATTGTATTCATGGTGATGATCCCGGACTGATTGAGGCATCCAAATCCGTGCCAGCCATATTACCACCTGTTGATTTGAATGCACTGATGGCTAACCCACAGATGCACCAGCAATTAATGGCGTGGCTACAACAGGCACTGAGCAATACGGTAGTGACGGGCAACAGAATTTAGCAAAATAAACAGAATTTCCAGCAGCCAGAATATTGGTTGTACGGATAGTTGTAGGCAGAATTTGTACGGCATCGTATCAGGCAAAAGCACATGGATAAAAAGTGTGTTTTTGACAAATCGTTTTTTGGCGAAAAGTAATAAGAGCAAGGTCACTCCTACACCGTACAAATTGCGTTCCGCAATGTACGGTGTACGGAGCCTTGCCATGGCTGTCGCCCTGGACCTACCTGGGCTGCCGCCCAGACCCGCTAAATAAATATATAAATTAGAGCTGTTCAGCAGCCAGGAGACAATACGTGGGAAAAGAAAATAAAAAATTAAGGAATAGCAAAAATAACACTTTACGTGAGGAGCTTACAAGAGATCCTGATCTCATGCTGCTCATTGAAAGGGCCGTTATCAGGTGCATCAATGACGATGTCGCTGTCACTATTAACGGTATAGCTAGAGATGTAAATATGGATACAGACATCGTTCGACAAATGCTGCCGAGTTTTACAGAGATCCGTGATCATCGAATCGAGCTACGCTGCACATATGAGGAAAAACGTCGTTGGGAGAAAAAGGCTAAAAATGCAAGCATCACTGTATCGAGGTTAGCATCTCAATCTCTCACAAAATTGAAAATCGTCATTTCTCCAGCAGAAACATTACGCGACACAATAAATAATCTTATTGCGCAACAGACCGGGTTTTATAACAATTTCAATCAGCTGGTAAAATGGTGTAATTCCCATAAGGGCGATGTAAATCTACTTTTTATTTTATGCGAACTCAGGGAACTAGAAAAACAACATAAAGAGCAGGTTGATAAAATCAACGAGATGTTATCACCACAATTAACACAGCCATCTCGGGTTATACGCCATGACAAAAGCGATACTGCGACCCCAGACACTACATGGTCACACTCAGGTGAGGATGACGAGGATGCAGTGGAGGTAAATCCAGCATTAATCGAGAGTGAGTATGAGGAGCATGAGCTATGGCGGTGATTAGATTTTTTGCAACCAATGGGCATCGCCAGACTAAGTCCAGCGCCCCAATAGATTACCTACTGGGTATCTACAGCGCTCTGACGCCGCAACAAAAAAATGAGCGTAGTACAATCGCTGATGCGATTAGGGTTGCTCGTGATAAAAATGACGCTCCATTGGTTCATCGGTTGAACCAACAACTGAGACTGATCCATGGTGTACAACGGACTCCACCACCTGAGCTGTTGGCTGGAAATCCACGAGACATTGCTTATGCAATCGAGATATCGCCACATAAATATAAATACACCAGCGGTGTCATTGCACATGCAATTGAGGACAACCAGACGCTGAGTTCCAATCCTGATATTGCTCAGGAATTTCGTGCATTGATGGAGGAGCTGGTTTTTGCGGGATTACCCATAGAGGACAGGATGATCTTGTGGGTACAACATACGCATGAACAAAATCTGGAGAATCATTTTTTAATCCCACGGATTAATCTGCGCACTGGAAAATATTTCAACCCTCACCCACCAGGTGCGGAAGGTGATTTTAATGCGATCCGTGATTACCTCAACCTGAAATATAACCTCGCACGTCCAGATGATCCGCGACGCCAGAGGCTGACAGGAACAATACCACGGTACAGTAAAAATGCGGACTTGATTGCAGCGTTATCTGATGCGGTGCAGTTACGGGTAACTCAGGGTCAGTTATGTAACCGACAAGCTGTGATTGATTGGCTGGAGCAACCTCAGACTCGACAAATGTATGGTATTAGCGAAGTCGAGGCTAAAAAGGATTACATACGGATTGTGCCAGAGGGAAAGATCAAGGCTTTTCGGCTGAAAGGACCTTTATTTAGCCGTGCGTTTACCAGTATTGATGTGGTGAGACCGACGTTGACGATAACAACGCCTCCACAACCGTCGTTGGATGCACTCTGGCAGCAGATTGAGGAGCGGATAGCCAAACGCCGGGCCTTCAATCAGAGCCGCTATAACGTCACTGAGACGCTGCACCCAATGCCCTCTCCGAGGCCTGTGAGACGACCGACAGGTATGGCCGCAGTGATAACCCAGAGACATCGCAAACAGCCAACAAATGCTCTTTTTTGGCAACAGCAGATGCAGCTATATGCAGGTTACACACTGACCCCAATTAACCCTGAGGGAACCCTAACAGTAGACACCGAAAAGGCATTAATTCAACTGCTGATGAAAATTTTGAGCGCTATTTTAGCATTATTAGGAGTGAATCATGAATTTAGAGAAACAATTATTAGAGTTGCTCAGTTTTATCAACACCGAGCAGATGAGCTCGATAGCAACACTCAGGGAGCAGGTTCAATCGCTGCATGTCACACAGCAGCAGATAATGAACGACCATCAGGTCTTGCTGACCATGGTGCAGCATTTGAACACGCATACCAGCGACAGCAACGTCTCTGCCGAGAACTCCATTCATCAGATGAGCGTTTCGCTCGAACAGTTGCAGGAGCAGGTTCAGACCTTGAGCGGCTCCGTAGAGAGTACGCAGAGGTCGGTGAGATTGCTACTCGAGGTCTTAGAATCATAATGGATAACCCTATATTAGCAGCCAAAAAAATTGCACGTTTCAGGATGAGGCCTGGAGCGTATGCATTAAAATCTCAGCACGAGCACTCTGGCCAGAGGACTGCACGTCATGAAATGGATTCAGATCTTTCTTTGTAAAATATTCTGAATGGCGTTTGTTTTTTATATTTGCGGAACATCATCAATACAAGATTACTTGCAATGTTTATCTTTATAAATAGCAATAATGAATATCTACCATTGATTTATAAAAACAACAAATAATAATAACTTTTTTTGGGAGGAGTATGTATGCTCCAGAATAGAATGTTAGCTTGGGGGGTTAGTGAGGGGCGGATTGCCAGTGAGCAAAAACCGATTTGGTTGTTGGACGAACTGATTGAGCAGGGTGATCAGTGGATCATCAATGGCGCCCCCAAATCTGGTAAATCGCTGGTCGCAACGCAGCTCGCATTGGCTATCGCCAGTGGAGGACAGTTCCTCAACTGGAGGAATCGAAATCCAGCACGAGTGTTGTATATGGATTTTGAGCTAAAAGATCGGTTGTTTTGGAAACGCTTTTTAACCATGACAGCACATAATAATGTGACTGACCAAACAATTGAGCGGAATTTTTTCCGGTGTGGTGATTTCCAGACAACGGATGTATTGGATCCTGTAGAGGCGAAAAAAATGATCTCCATCGTGAATGAGATCCAGCCTGACCTGATTATTTGGGATGTACTAGCTAGGATGCATACAGCGGCGGAAAATGATAACGGTTTGATGGGGCAGGTAATGCGGTCCATCAGAAAAATTAGCCGCTCCGCTGCACATATTGTTGTGCATCATGCCAGAAAATCTTCACCAGGAGCTGAGAACTATAATGCTGGCGCTGCTGGTATCAGGGGGGCATCATCCATTCATGGTGAGGCTGATGGCGTTATGTCACTAGGGAGGGTGCGAATAAGCACCCTCCACAACGAAACTGAAAAATTTAGTTTATTAAATTCAAATGCTTACAAGGGCGCATTTTTATGTTTGGTGACTTATTCGCACCTTCCCTAGCATTACGGGATGGGCAGGGGGCTAGATTCAGCCTCAGATTTAGTTCGAGAGCGGTTGAAACTCCTGATGAGATTTTATTAAACCGAACAGAACATCTGATATTCGTCAGCGCGAATGATAGTGATAACAACACATTATTAACTTCCCTGAAAAAAGCTCTGAGTGGGCATACCTCAGTATCAGCAGCCGAGTTAGTGAACTCCTTTTGTGCGGAATTTTCCATACAGGAACGGCAGGCAAAAAACTATATCAGAAAATGCGTCGCAAATGCTTGGGTTCGGCGGGAGAGGAGGCCGGATAAAACGTATGAGTATATCGCCACAGATTTACTCACTGATGTGTCAGCCTAAGCACACAATATCTACCATCTGGATGCAAGCATGCAATGAACCTCTATCTATAAATAGATTGCATCCAGAATTACCCCCCTTACATATCCCCCTTTCATGCACAAGAGCGCCTAGTGCTGATTTTAGACATTGCATTTAAAATGCATTATGATGCTAAAATAAACAATTGAGCCTTTGTTTTCAAAATAAAATATGAATCACATTGAAAACAACTAGAACATGTCATTCAAGCATTGATGTCATTCTATATGCAGGAATTCGTCTGTTTATGTTCTGTTTAAGCCTCGTGTCTATTAAATCGAACGGCAAAAATGTTTTTATTTATATTGCTCTGCGAGCATATTATCCACATGTAATGACTACCGCATTAGCGATATTTACCATCCCATCCACATCCATTCTGTTTATGGGCATGTTATAGGTTAAATGTCGTTCAGCCAACACTCAAAAAGAGCAAAAAGCAACCAAGGGCAAAATTTGTACAATTATTTTTTCAATAAATAATCCCTTAGAAATCAATGACATGATCTTGATGTCCGCCTTGACAGTGGCAATCTCTCGGTTTACCGTGGGCTCATTCCTCGTAATTCACTAGCGTCCTACTGCGGAGAAATCTTATGGATGTTCAAATGACGGATGAAGAACTCATGGATAAAGCCGTTGATGCACTTGTCAATGCTTTTATTGTGATGTTTCGTTCGGTCGGCTATCCAGTCAGACCGTTGTATTACTCAGAAGGGGGGATCACCTTGGAGATCCGAGTGCCACCAACACTCCCTGATTTTATAATGAAAAAATACCCACGGTTTAGGGATGGATTCAGGGCGTGTCCATCAATAGAGTTGATCGGAATACCATATGAATGGCAGGGGTGTGGATTTTTCACAAAATTAGTTAATGCACTAGGTGCTGAGCCTAGTGTTGAGTGCGTCTGTATCTCATGCGTGACTAACGAGGTATTCTCACAGAAACTACAAAACAACCCTGAGTGGGAGCTTTTATATTATAGCGAATTATTTGATGTGAAAGGATTTTATAAGGTATTTAAGAGAGATTGACTATTCTAAGTTTCATTTCAACTACTTCATGTAGCGTCATCAAGCATGCTCGATAAAAGCTATTTTGTCAGCAGCAATCGTCAAGCGCACAAATATCTTTCTCCTATGCATTTTGCGGACCTACCCGTTGAGGTGTTGTTATAGCGCCGCAGGTGGCTCAATAATCGACTTTATGCAGGCACAGCATAGTCGGTAGCACCTTAAGTTAAAGGTTAGCCAGCGTGCGTTGCCGCATGCAATTGCATGCGGCATCTATTCCATTAGGGAAGGTGCGAACAAGTCCCTGATATGAGATCATGTTTGTCATCTGGAGCCATGGAACAGGGTTCATCATGAGTCATCAACTTACCTTCGCCGACAGTGAATTCAGCAGTAAGCGCCGTCAGACCAGAAAAGAGATTTTCTTGTCCCGCATGGAGCAGATTCTGCCATGGCAAAACATGGTGGAAGTCATCGAGCCGTTTTACCCCAAGGCTGGTAATGGCCGGCGACCTTATCCGCTGGAAACCATGCTACGCATTCACTGCATGCAGCATTGGTACAA